>JAKEEX010000119.1 GCA_022616315.1 Myxococcaceae bacterium | reverse complement strand
GCCTGCCGCGCGTCCTCCGGGCCTTCTGCCGGCAACGCACCCCGTCTCTCCAGCAGGCGGAGCACCCGGTGGCGCACCACCGAAAGCAACCGCTCTACCTCCCGCTGTGTGGGTGGCGGCAGCCCGACGAAGCGCACCCCGTCATCCAGCGGCACGAAGACGCAGTCCGGAACGACTGAATGAAAATGCGGGGTGACCTGCAATGCCGAGCCGAAAAACTGCTGAAACGTGACAGCCCCCGTCTTCCCGCTGCGCGTCCCCAGCTTCCGCGCCCTCCGGCGCTGCAGGGCGAAGAGGGCACGCAGGAAGACGGTGAGGACGTCGGACAGCAGGCCGCTGTCCCTCAGCAACGCCCACCGCACCCGGTGGGGGAAGGAGAGCGTCCACTGCCGGTACGGCACGTGCGGCAGCACCTTCTCCACCAGGTGGGCCGCGGTGAGGTGCGCCCTCTTCGCGTTGCACGAGGGGCACACGCCCTTCCCCTTGCAGGAGAAGGCCACCAGCATCTCGTCCTTGCAGCCCTCGCACCTCACCCGCGCGAAGCCTTGCGCCAGCACCCCACACTCCAGGTACCTCGCAAACTCCCTGTCCACGTACCGGGGAAGCCCACGGCCCACCTCCTCCGCCTCCTCGCGGAATGTCGCCAGGTTTTGCTGCACCGCCCGGTACAGCAGCGTTCCCTCCGGCTGCCTTCGCCGGTACTCGCCGCCGCACGCCGGGCGCACTGCGCCCACCGTCCCCGTCCCGCCCTCGCCCATGCCCCACCCTGTCCAGGCCAGACGCTACGGAGTCGCTCCGACAATGGCTCCCAATCCGGAGAGCCAATCGAGGCGCTTCCCGGCGCGCCGCGGAAATGCTTGACGGAAAGCGAGCACTCTCGCTCGGATGCGCCTCATGACTGACCTGCTCACCCGCGCCGAAGCGTCGAACTACCGGGAGACGTCGCGTCACTCCGACGTGCTCGCCTTCATCGACGAGCTCTGCCGCCGCACGAAGCTCGCCCGCAGGGTGGACTTCGGGAAGAGCGGCGAGGGCCAGCCCATGGTGGCGCTCGTCGTGAGCGACCGGGGCTGCTTCTCGCCCGAGCTCGCGCGCAAGCAGAAGAAGACCGTGGTGATGGTGGAGGCCAACATCCACGCCGGCGAGGTGGAGGGCAAGGAGGCCGTGCTCGCGCTCGCGCGCGACCTCACCCTCACGAAGCTCGGAAAGAAGCTGCTGGACAGGCTGTGCCTGGTGCTCGTCCCCAACTTCAACCCGGACGGCAACGACCGCATCAGCCCCAACAACCGCAAGCTCTCCCTCGAAACGCTCGAGGGCCAGGTGAACCCCGAGGGTGGCGTGGGCACGCGCTACACCGGCGAGGGCTGGAACCTCAACCGGGACAGCACCAAGCAGGAGGCGCCCGAGACGCGGTGCATCGCGCGCCTCTACCAGACCTGGTGGCCGCACCTCTTCATCGACTGCCACACCACGGACGGCAGCATCCACGCCTTCGACCTCACCTTCGACACCTCGCACTCCAACGAGCCGCTCTTCTCGGAGCTGCGCACATTCAACCGGGAGATGCTCGAGCGCGTGGCGAAGGACGTGAAGAAGGGCCACGGCTTCGACAGCTTCTGGTACGGCAACTACCGAACGGAGGGCGACCCCCGTTCGGGCTGGCACACCTACCCGGCCCTCCCGCGCTTCGGCAGCCACTACCGCGGCCTGCTCGGCCGGATGGACGTGCTGCTGGAGACGTACAGCTACATCGACTTCCCGCGCCGCTGCGCGGTGATGCGGGCGTGGCTGCTCGAGCTCTTCCGCGACGCCGCGAAGCACGCGCGTGCCTACCGCGCCGCAACCGAGGCGGAGGAGAAGCGCATCGTCGCGCGCGGCGTGTCCCCGGACGTGCAGGCGCTCGTGGGCATCAACTACGGAGTGGCCATGCGGGACGAGAAGGGCGCGCTCGTCTTCGACTACCCGGCCTACGCGAAGCCTGGGGACACCGCGCACATCCTGGCCTTCGACGAGGCGAGCATCACCGAGCGGCGCTACCCGGGCAGGCGCCGGCGCAAGTACCGCAGTCCGCACCACCGCACGTTCGTCCCCACGCAGGCGGTGAGCACGCCGCAGGCGTACCTCGTGCCGCCGGAGCTCGCCGAGCGGCTCCAGGGCCACGGCATCCGCTTCGAGAGCCTCGGTGCGCCGCAGCGCTTCACGGTGGACAGCTACCGCATCGCGCGTCGCGAGGAGACGTTCAGCCCGGACGTGGCCGCGAACGTGCCACCGCCCGGACAGGCCGAGGTGCCGCTCAGCCAGAAGCCCAAGCCGGTGCGCTTCGAGACGGTGCTCACCGTCTCTTCGGAGCGCTCCACGCGCGAGTTCCCCGCGGGCACGCTGCTCGTCCCCACGGCGCAGCGCGCGGGCACGCTGGCCGTCTACCTGCTCGAGCCGCACGCCGACGACGGCTTCTGCCGCTGGCAGTTCCTCGACGGCATGCTCACGGTGGGAGAGCTCTACCCCATCCACCGCGT
>JAKEEX010000785.1 GCA_022616315.1 Myxococcaceae bacterium | reverse complement strand
CTGGTGATGGCCCGGAACTCGGAGGGCGACATCCCGCGCTTGCGAAGGCTCCTCTCCAGGGCGGCTTGCATCCTCGCGTTGAGCTCCGCCCTGCGGCCCGCAACCTCGAGGCCGTCCTCGACGGTGTCGCTCTCCGCGTCGGCGTCCTGGTCCTCTTCGAGCTTCTCGTTGCCCCTCTCGAGCTTCTCGAACGCAGTGAGGGCCTCCTCGCGCGCGTCGAGGTAGGCCCCGAGTCGCTCTTCATCCAGCGCGAGCACCTCGTCCTTCCCCGGCGCGCGGAATGCGAAGAGCGTATCGAGCTTCCGCAGCGCCTCTCCCTGCTCCGACTCCTCTGTGAGCGCCGCCGTCCAGCGCGCCTCCGCCCTGTCACGCGACCGGAGGACCACGACACCGAACGCAACCACCGCGTACAGGAGCAACGCCCCCCAGCCGACGGCCATGCCGAGCCAAACTCGCCTCATGAGGGTCCTCTACTGCAGGAGTCGGCTGCCATTGCGGCAAAGAATCTAGGCTGACGACTGGGACGTCGCCACTCAGATGGGCTCGGGATGCAGCGGTCCGGACGTGAGGAGCGAATCCCGGCGTGGCGTGAGCACGTCGTCCAGCGCATCCTCCAGACGTCGGAAGCGGAAGCGGTAGCCGAGCTCCTCGGCCTTCCCCGGCAGGACGCGCTTGCCCCGGCTGAGCGACGCGGCGGCGGGCGTGCCCACGAAGCGCTCGAGGACGAAGCCGGGCGTGGGCAACCACGCAGGACGCTCGAGCATCTTGCTCAACAGCTGGGCGAAGTCCTCGTTGGTGCGAGGCTCGGGCGCGGTGGCGTTGAGCGGTCCATTCACCCGCTCGTCATCGATGGCGAGCAGAAAGAGTGCAGCAGCGTCCGCGATGTGAATCCAGGGGCGCCACGCTCTCAGCGGGAGCGCAGGCCCGCCAATGCGCAGCGCGTACTGGCGCACGAGCAGCGGCAGTCCACCGCTGTTCGCGTCCAGCACGAAGCCCAGGCGCACGAGCGCGGTGCGGACCTCCACCGTGCGTGCCTCGTTCGCGGCCTGCTCCCACTCGCGAGCCCCGCGGGCATACGCATCCCTGCCCGGCTCGGTGTGCTCGTCCACCGGCGTGTCCGACACTCCCGTGAAGCCGTAGAGCTCCACGCCGGATGCGTTGACGAAGACACCGGGCCGCCGGCGCACCGACTCGAGGCCCTCCACCACGACGCGGGTGGCCAGCAGGCGGGTGCGCGCGAGCTGCTCCCATGCTCTGCGGCCCCGCATGCCCTCACCGAAGAGGGAGGCGCCGGTGAGATTCACCACCGCATCCGCTCCATCGAACGTGTCCACCCACGGACCGATGGTGATGCCGTTCCACGGGAGGTACTGCGCGGCGCCCGGCAGCCGCTCCTCCGCCGCCGCCGTGTCGCGCGTCAGCACCACCAGGGAATCACCGCGCTCGATGAGGGAGCGGGCGAGCGCCTGCCCGAGCCTGCCCGTCGCTCCGCTGATGATGACGCGCTTGCCCATGCCACCGCCTCCGGGAAAGGGCGCAGGGTTCCCGACGAAAGCTGTGCACGCAGGGAGAGGGCCGCTGCTCCCGGGCCAGCGAGCGGTTAGGAGCAGGCCATGAAGCACGCGACGGTCCGCTTCTACGGGGCCCTGAACGACTTCCTTCCGCCCTGGCGACGCGGAGCTGCCTTCCTGCATGCCTTCACCGGGAGTCCCGCGGTGAAGGACGTCATCGAGTCGCTCGGCCCACCGCACCCGGAGGTGGACCTGGTGCTGGTGGATGGACGACCGGTGGGCTTCGGGCACCGTGTGGAGGACGGCGTTCGCATCAGCGCCTACCCCGCGTTCCAGGCGATGGACGTCGGAACCCTTCCCCGCGTCGGACCACCTCCGCTCGACGAGGCCCGCTTCGTGCTCGACGTGGGCCTCGGCCGGCTCGCTGCCTTCCTCCGGATGCTCGGCTTCGACACCCTGTGGCGCAACGACTTCACGGACGCGGAGCTGGCCCGCATCTCACACGGCGAGGAGCGCATCCTCCTCAGCCGTGACGTGGGTGTGCTCAAGCGGGGTGAGGTGGTGCACGGCTACTTTCCACGCGCCACGGAGCCCGAGCGGCAGCTGGTGGAGGTGGTGGCCCGCTATCGGCTCGCCGCGCAGATGCGCCCCTTCACGCGGTGCCTCGCCTGCAACGCACCGCTGGTGGAGGTCCCCCTCGCGGAGGTCGCGCCGCGATTGCCTGCGCGGGTGCGCGAGCGCCACGCGCAGTTCCTCCAGTGTCCGGAGTGCCTGCGCGTCTTCTGGGCGGGCACGCACCACGCGCGGATGCAGGGGCTCGTGGAGCGGCTGCGCGAGGTGGGTCAGCAGCCCTAAAGCCCTACCAGGCGATGCCGTAGTCCTCGCCGTGGTTGCTCGAGCCACCCCACAGCGTCCCGTGCTCGCGGTCGAAGAAGATGGCGTTGATGGGGCCGGAGGTGCGGCTCTCGAAGGTGAGCTGGTACCCCATCCGGCGCAGCTCCTCGCGAACCCACGGGGAGACCTGCTCGCTCAGGAGCAGCCGGCCCGGCTTCGACTCGTGCTCGCCGAAGGAGGCGCGCATCTGGAAGGAGTTGATGTTGGCCGCCTCCGTCGCCACCTGGACCGTCATCCCGAACTCGACGACGTCGAGGAAGAACTGCAGGAGGTTCTGGTCCTGGCTGTCACCTCCCTGGACCGCGAAGGAGAGGTACGGCTTGCCGTCCTTGAGCGCCAGCGTGGGCGTCAGCGTCACGCGGGGCTGCTTCCCCGGCTCCACGACGTTGAAGGGACTCTCCGCGGCGTCTAGCACGAAGCTCTGCATGCGCTGGCTCAAGCCCACACCGGTCTTCCCGGCGATGACCGCGGGCACCCAGCCACCGCTCGGAGTGACGGAGACGACCCAGCCCTCCGCGTCCGCCGCCTGGATGGAGGTGGTGCCCGCGTAGAACGCCTCGTCGGCGCTCATCGCAGAGGTGGCGCCAACCGCGGTGGCCACGGTGCCCTCCGGGCGACGGTCGTGCGCCGGTGCGGGAGACGGGGACGCCTCACCCTTGGGCTTCTGGACGCCCGTCGTGCGCCACCGCTCGAGGAGCTCCTTGTAGGGGTTCGTGCCGCCCTGGAAGGGGTACGGGTCCCCCGGTCGAACGTCCGCGTCGTTCTTCGTCCAGCTCACCTGCTTGGCACGCGACTCTGCATACGCGTCGGAGAGCAACCCGCGGATGGGCTCCTCCGGCGGGAAGCGCGGGTCGCCGTAGTAGAAGTCGCGGTCCGCGAACGCCAGGTTCATCGCCTGGTAGAGCGCGTGGATATAGCGCGCGCTGTTGTAGCCCATGGACTTCAGGTCGAAGCGCTCGAGGATGTTGAGCGCCTGGAGCATCACGGGCCCCTGGGTCCACTGGGTGAGCTTGTAGACCTCGACGCCCTTGTAGTCCGTCTTGACCGGCTCCTCGAAGCGGGGCTTCCACGCCGCCAGGTCCTGCAGGGTGATGAGCCCACCCTCCTCCTGCACGCCGCGCACGAGCTCGCGGGCGATGTCGCCCTTGTAGAAGCGGTCGTAGGCGGCCTGGATGGCCTCCTTGCGGCTCTTGCCGCGCTTGAGCGCCAGCTGCTCCGCCTCCACGAGCTTGCGGAGCGTGGCGGCGAGCTCCGGCTGCCGGAAGAGCTCGCCCGGTGCGGGCGCCTCCCGCTCCTTCCCCGGGTGCGGGAGCATCACGGCGCGCGAGGACTTCCACTGCTTGAGTTTGTCCTTGTTCCGCTCGATGCCGTTGGCCAGCTGCGCCTCGATGGGATAGCCGTCCGCGAGCTGGATGGAGGGTGCCAGGACGTCTGCGAGCGAGAGCGTCCCGTACTCCGCGAGCATCAGCATCAGCCCGCCCGGTGTCCCGGGAGTGACGGCCGCGAGCGGTCCGTGCTCCGGGGGGTACTTCATCCCCTTGCCGCGGAAGAAGTCCGCCGTGGCGCCCGTGGGAGCGACGCCCAGCGCGTTGAGGCCGATGACCTTCCCCGTCTTCGGGTTGTAGAGGAGCGCCTGCGTCTCCCCGCCCCAGCCCAGCGTGTCCCACATGGTGCAGGTGGCGGCGAGCATCGCGGCGGTTGCGTCCACCGCGTTGCCCCCCTTCTGGAACATCATCGCGCCCGCGGTGGCGGCCAGCGGCTTGCCCGTGATGGCCATCCAGTGGCGCCCGTGCAGCGGGGGTTTCTGCGTCTGCTG
>JAKEEX010000784.1 GCA_022616315.1 Myxococcaceae bacterium | reverse complement strand
GAGCGCCAGGTAGACACCGGCCCCCGCCAGCGCCGCCCAGGGAACCAGCACCGCCGCCACACCGAGCGCGGTGGCCACGCCCTTTCCACCGCGAAGCCGCAGCCACACCGGGAAGACATGGCCCAGCACCGCGGCCAGCCCCGCCGCCGCCTGAAGCGCGGCCTCACCCGGCAGCAGCGCACGGGCGAGCACCACCGGTGCTGCGCCCTTGAGCGCATCCAGGAGCAGCACGACGAGCCCGAGCCGCTTTCCCGCCACCCGCGCCACGTTCGTCGCACCGATGTTCCCGCTCCCCCGCTGCCGCACGTCCACGCCGCGGAGCCACCGCGCCACCAGCACCCCGAAGGGCACGGAGCCACAGAGGTAGCCAGCGACGAGGAGCAGGGGCGCCAGCATCACGCGAGCAGGTGGGGAAAGCGCGTCTGCACCACGACGAACGCGTAGTTGAGCACCACGGCGACGACGAGCGCCCAGCGCGCGCCACGCGCCTCGCGTGGACTCAGCCGAACCTCGGGGAGTGGGACTCCGAATGCCAGGTGAAGGGCGGAGGCCACCACGCACAAGGCGAAGAACGCGGCGGCCACGGCGCCCAGCGGGTTCGCCTGCAGCGCCCCGATGAAGTCTCCGTGTGCGAACCGGTCCGCGGCACGCGTGAGGCCGCAACCCAGGCAGGGCCACCCCGTCTGCTCGCGCAGGACGCACCCCCAGAACGGCACGATGCGGGCGACCGGAACCCAGCGCGCAATGGCGAGCCCCACGGCGCCGGTCACGCCCAGCGCGTCCACGAAGCCGAAGGTGCGGTTGCGGGGAGGGAGGTGGAGGTGCACGGCGATGACCCGGGAGGCACGTTAGCGCAACACGCGCTGCCGCGCTTTCGCAGGGACGCAGTCAGGGCCATGCCACGAGGGCGTCACGGGCTCGCTCTCAGCGACGAGAACGCTGCCCCCACCCCGGCCATGCCCAGGCAGCAAGCAAAGCAGCACACCACGACGAACGGGATGACCACGGCGCCGACGGCGCGCTCCCACGTCGTCTCGTGGAGCTCCTTCACACCCCAGGCGGCCAGCACCGCGGCGTAGACCCAGCCCAGCCAGCCAATGAACGGGAGGTACAAGATGACCATCGGTCCCCAGGCGTAGCCCACCGCCCGGGCCGTGGCCCCGAATCCACCGCGCGACGCACCCACCAGCAGGCAGCAGAGGTGAAGCACGGCCGCCAGGATGATGAAGCCCACCGGCCACAACAGCGCGCCCAGGATGGCCTGCGCCACGACGTCCCCGGTCGTCCCTGCCCCCGCCGATTCGACGATGGGACGCAGGATGTCTCGCAAGCGAGCGGGCAGCTCCTCGAGCCGCTCTGCGGCCTCCCGCAGCTCGTCCACGCTGCGGCGCTGCTGCCAGACCCTGAGCGGGATGCTGGCGATGGACGTCACCGCGCCAATCAGCCAGCCATAGAGGAGCGCCTCCGTCCACGGCGCCTCCGGGCGGACGCTCGGCCAGAACCGTCGGGGGGAGAGGACGCTCGCCTTCCACGTCTCGACGACCGCCTTGAAGAGGCCGAGCTCCCGGCGTCGCTCCCACGGCGTCGGCTCGCGTACACCCGGGGGCAACGCCGGTGTGGGACCTTCGCCAGGGCCTGGTCCTTCTGCGCCGCTGGGCTCCGGCGGGGCTCCCGGCGCGAACGGCGGAAGCCCCGCCTCCACCACCTGCCCCTCTTCGGGCACGTGAATCTGCGCACCGCAGCGCGGGCAGAACTGGGTCCCAGCGCGGTCACTGGGGAAGACGGAGGCGCAGTGGGGACAGCGAACCTGCATCGGGGACTCGAGGTGGGAGGTGGCTGACGGCGCACTCTAGAGGCAACCCTCCCCGGGGGTGCAGCAGGAGTCGCACCGGTGGCCCCGCGGCTTGCCCGGGATGGGCGGAGTGCGTTACGCCGTCCGCCATGAACGTCCTGCGCGTGGCCATCCTCAGCCTTCCGCTGTTCACCCTTCCCGCGCTCGCCGAGGCCCCCGCGAAACCGCAGGGAAAGCCCACGAAGACCCACGCAGCCGAGGCCGCGGCGGAGTGCCACCACCCCGCCGAGGTGAAGGCGGCGGCCCCGCAGCAGGAGCCCGGCTGGGTGCTCACGCGTGGCGAAGCCCTGAAGGGAGCCCCGTCGGTGGCACTCGCCGAGCTGCTGCGAGCCCCCGAGGGCCACGAGGGCAAGACTGTGCGGGTGGAGGGCACGGTCCGCAAGGCGTGCGAGCGCAAGGGTTGCTGGATGGAGCTCGCCGATGGAAAGGACGGCGCGGGCATGCGCGTCACCTTCAAGGACTACGGCTTCTTCGTCCCCACGGACTCTGCCGGTGCCCGCGCGCGGGTGGAGGGCCTGGTGAAGGTCTCGAAGCCGAGCGAGGCCGTGGCGGCCCACTACGAATCGGAGGGCGGCACGGTGCCCCGCGGCGCGGATGGGAAGCCCCGCGAGGTCCAGCTGGTGGCCTCGGGCGTGGAGCTGAGGCGCTGACGGGAGAGCCCGGCCTCTCGCAATGACCCGCAGCTACAGCATGCGTGGCGTGATGGGCGCCGCCGAGCGCGCGGTGCACCTGGTGCGCCAGCACCTGCTCACCTCGCGCCCCGGCTCGCAGCTGCACGACGTGTCCGTGGATCCGCGCTTCCAGCACCGCGGCGTGGACCTCCTCTGGGAGCAGGTGGACGGCAGCGTGCTCGGCGTCGAGGTGAAGGGAGACCGCCAGCCGCGCCGGACCAACTACTTCTTCGAGCTCATCTCGAACCTCGAGCGCGACACCCCGGGCTGCTTCCTCTACAGCCACGCAGACCTGCTCGCCTACGTCTTCCTCACCCAGCGTGAGCTGCACCTGTTGCCGCTCGCCCGGGTCCGCGAGTGGTTCCTCCCGAGGGCGAAGGGCTACACGCTGCGGCACACCTCCACGCGCACGGGCGCCATCAAGTACACGACCGTCGGCGCGGTGGTCCCGGTTGCGGACGTCCACGGTGACGTGTCCGGCGCAGAGCGCTACCGCATCGAGCCGGACGGCACCTTCACGCCGCTCGCGCTTCGCTCGACTGCATCCTCTTCGCCGAAGAGCACAGTCCCCTCGCCCCCTGGGATCACACTCCCTTCTCCCTCTGGGAGAGGGACAGGGTGAGGGGAAGCGGCCTCGGGACTCAGTGCTTGTGCGGATGAAGATGCTCCGGGTGCGCCTTCGCGTGCGCCGCTTCGATGTGCGCAGCGCGCTCCCCCAGGGCCTGCCGTGCAGCACGGTCACCCTGCTGCGTATAGATGTGGTCCAACCGCGCGCACGCATCCATGGCGAGGTGCCAGTCCTCTGCCTTCTCGGCCTCGTCGAGCAGCGCCTCCGCCCCCTCCCGCGCGGGCGTGAGCTCGTTCAGATGGATCAGCGCGTCCACGGCGAACACGTGCCGCGGGGACGGCTGGCGCGGGCTGGTGACTTCCTTGAGGTAATCCACGGCCGCCGCGCGCTCGCCCAGGGCAGCGCGGACCACCGCCGTGGCAATGCCCACGCGCTCGGGGAGCACCGTCTCCTCGAGCCGCGTGAAGCGCTTCGCGGCCTCTGCGTGCCCGGCCTTCGCCAGCGCTTCGCCCAGCGCATCGAAGGCCTCCATCTGCTGCCGGGGGAGGAACGAGAAGGCCTCCTCGAAGAAGCGTCCGTCCCTGACGCCGTCCTGCTCGGGCACGCGAGCGCACACGGCCTCCACATTCTCTAAGGCCTCGTCCACCTCCGCCGCAGCGGCCTTCCCGCCCAGGAGCCGCCCGAGCAGGACGAGCACCCCGCTGAGGGCCTCGAGGAACTCGCCCGGTGTGGGCCGGTCCGGAAGCCAGCGCCGCCACAGCACCTCCGCCGCGGAACCCGGGAGACGGGCAAACTGTCCCGTCCCCTTCCACGCCTCCATCCAGCGGAAGGCGATGCGCAGCGGGTACGCATCCTCGGCCATCGCCCGGAAGGTCGTCTCGTCCGCCTGGATACCGTAGTGCTGGAGCGTGGCGAGGATGGCCTCGGTGGAGTAGCTCCCGAGCCCCTTCTCGGCCCACCCCTTGTCGACCCGGTCACTCATCTGCCGCACCCTCCCGGCGCTTCGGCCGAGGCAGCGGCTTAGCGCGCCTCTGCGACGGGCGCCACGGGCGTGCGACTGGGGACCGTGGGCCAGATGACGGGAGCCCGCCGGCCATCCGGAACCCGGTGGACGAGGAAGGGCTGCACATTGCGCTCGGCGAAGGCGCGCTTGTAGGCCGCGAAGCTCCCACCCGCGCGCCATGCATCCATTGCCGCCAGGCCCGCCTCCGGCCCGGACTGGGCGAGCATGTACTCCACCCACGCCCAGCGCGCGGACGTGGGCCGTACCTCGGCGCGACCCTTCAGGCCGCGGCGCAGGCGCTCCAGCCTTGCCTCCACCTCGCGGATGCCCGCCCAGGGTGCGCCATCCATGGGCGTGTGGCGCTTGGCCACGAACGGCGCGAGCCCCAGCGCCACCGGGAGGATGCGGCTGAGCTCCGTGGTGAAGCGGGCCAGCTCGTCGATGTCCGCGTCCTGCTCCTCTGGAAGCCCGACGATGCTGTACACCTTCAGGCGCTCGATCCCCGCCGCCTTCGCGAAGTTGGCCGCCCGGACGATCTGCTCCTCCGAGTGCTTCCGGTCCACCATGTCACGCAGTCGCTGACTGGGGCCGTCCGATGCCACGGTGAGGTGCTGGGCGCCGCCGGCTCGCAGCGTGTTCACGAGCTCCTGGGTGAGCCGGTCCGCCCTGAGGGAGGACACGCCGACCTCGCGCCCCGAGTCCACCAGGGTCCGCAAGAGCTCAGTGATGCGGGGGTGGTCCGTCACCGCCGCGCCCACGAGCCCCACGCGCTTGGCGTAGGCTGGCACCAGCTCCAGCACGCGCTCCGGAGGCACGGTGCGCATGCCCCCGTTGGTCGTCCGGCGCATGACGCAGTAGTGGCACCCGCGCGAGCAGCCCCGCTCCGGCTCGATGAGGAACATGGAGCGCAGCTCGGTGTGCGGCGTGATGACCTGCGAGCGCGCCGGCAGCCGTCCGTCTCCGGCCTTCGCCACGAAGAGCGACGGTCCTCCACGGCCCGGCACGCGGAACCCGGGGATCCGCGCGAGGTGGTCCAGGAGCGCATCCCGGTCCAGCGTCGCGGCCGCGCCCAGAAGCGTGTGGATGAGCTCCTCGCCCTCTCCCTGGACGAGCACGTCCACGAAGGGCTCCAGAGGCTCGGGGTTGCTGAAGGTCAGCGGCCCCCCGGCAACGATCAGGGGGTGTCGCGCGTCACGGTCCGCAGCGAGCAGCGGCAGGCCCGCCAGCTCCAGCATGGTGAAGAGCCCGCTGAGCTCCAGCTCGTAGGCCACGGAGAATGCGAGCACCGGGAAGGACGACACCGGGGCCTGGGTCTCGAGCGAGAACAGGGGCGTCCGGGTGCGGCGGTAGGCCTCCACGTCGTCCGGAAGGAAGACCCGCTCGGCCGTGGTGTCCGGGTGGGTGTGGATCTCCCGGTAGATCGTCTGGTAGCCGAGCGAGCTCATGCCCACGTGGTAGGGGCTCGGGTAGCAGAGCGCCACGCGCAGGTGGGCGTCCTTGAGCAGCGTGCCCTGCTCGTCCTCGAGCAGCGCCCGCGCACGCTCCACCAGCCCGTAGCGTCCTTCGCTCGTCTTCACGCAGCTCCCTGTGCCACGGCTTCGCCCTCCGACTCCAGCCAACAAAAACACCGCGGCCCCAGCTCCGCACTCCTGGAAACCAGGAGGGGTGCTGGGGCCGCGTCAGGTGGCGGTCAACCGGGTGGCTGACCGCTCGCCTTCAGTTCAGCTCAGTTCACCGCAGAGCGGGCCGCGCACGCCTCGGCCGCCGTGGCGATCTCAGCGTCGCTCATGAAGCCCGGGATCGAGTCACCGGCGACCACGCACATACCGAGG
>JAKEEX010000783.1 GCA_022616315.1 Myxococcaceae bacterium | reverse complement strand
GGGGTGTCGATGATGTTGATCTGGTGGCCCTCGTACTGGACCGCCGTGTTCTTGGCGAGAATGGTGATGCCCTTCTCGCGCTCGAGGTCGTTGGAGTCCATGACGCGCTCCTGGACGGCCTCGTTGCTGCGGAAGGTTCCGGCCTGCCGCAGCAGGTGGTCCACCAGCGTCGTCTTGCCGTGGTCGACGTGCGCGACGATGGCGATGTTGCGGAGGTTTTCGCGGGAAATCATTTTTTGAGTGCTCGTTCGCCCGTCGAGCGGGCGAGCAGGGGCGCCAGGGCGCCGGGCGCGGGGCTTATAGGCGTGACCGAAGACCCTTGCAACGCACGTCGGCGACGAACTCCATCCCGCGACGCGTCCGTCACGTGGCGGGAGGCTCGTCCGCTGGGCGGAGAGGCGGGTTCACGCCACGGATCCGCACGCCGACGGGCGGCTTCACGCGTCCGTCTCGACCTCCACCCCACGGCCGCTGTCCAGGCCATACCGGGCAATCTTGGTGAGCAGGTTCGACCGCGCGATGCCCAGCTCGCGCGCCAGGCGGCTCCTGTTGCCTCCCGTACGGACGAGCCCCTGGGCGATGAGCTCCCGCTCCAGCGCCTCGACAGCGTCGTCGAGGCGGAGCGGACCCCGGGCAGCCGCGGGGGTGAGCGCCCCTCCGGACGCCACCGCCTCGCGGATGCGTGCGGAGAGGAGGTCCGGGGGGAGCACGTCCAGGTCCGCGCCCAGCACGAGCAGGCGCTCGATCTCGTTCTCCAGCTCACGGATGTTCCCGGGCCAGGAGTAGACCTCGAGGATCTTCGTGGCGTCCGGCGAGAGCGCACACGCGCGGTCGCCGGGACGGCGGTGCTTTCGCAGGAAGTGCTGCACCAGCGCCGCGAGGTCGTCTTGGCGCTCTCGCAGCGGGGGCACCGTGATGCGGATGACGTTGATGCGGTAGTAGAGGTCCTCCCGGAACCTGCCGCGTTCGACGAGCTGGCCCAGGTCCTGGTGCGTGGCGGTGATGACGCGCACATCCACCTCCCGCGGCGTGGTTCCACCCACCGGAAGGAACGTGCCCTCCTGGAGGACCCGCAGGAGCTTCACCTGCAGGGCAGGGGACATGTCGCCCACCTCGTCGAGGAAGAAGGTGCCTCC
>JAKEEX010000782.1 GCA_022616315.1 Myxococcaceae bacterium | reverse complement strand
GTGCTGGCGGACTTCGCGGACTATGCCCGGGCCCAGGAGGCGGCGGCGCGCGCCTACCTCGACACCGAGGCGTGGACGAAGAAGGCCATCCTCAACGTCGCCCGCGTGGGCCGCTTCTCCTCCGACCGCACCATCCGCGAGTACGCTCGCGACATCTGGCGCGTGGAGCCCGTGAAGGTGGGGTTGTAGCGGGTTTGCGCGGTTGCTGACTGCCTCCCCTCACCCCGTTCCTCACCCAGAGGGAGAGGGGAAATTCCTTCGGAGTGTCCGCCTACCCGGCGGCCCGCCACTCGGCGCTTCATGGCGGACACGGGCCCGTTAGACTCCTGGGTCCCTTCCGCCTCAAGGACGTCTACGCCGCAATGGCCCGCATCCTCATCATCGATGACCACGACGCCATGCGCGAGGGCATGGCCGTCACGCTGAGCAAGGCCGGCCACGAGGTGTCCGCCGTGAAGAGCGGCATGGAGGGCGTCGCGGCGTGGCGCAAGCGGCCCTACGAGCTCGTCATCACCGACCTGAAGATGGAAGGGATGGACGGGCTCGCCGTGGTGAAGGCGCTCCGCACGGACAGCCCGGAGGCGGTCGTGATGGTCGTCACCGCGCACGGCACCATCGAGGCCGCAGTCACCGCCATGCGCGAGGGCGCGTTCGACTTCATCGAGAAGCCCTTCCCGCCGGACGTGCTGCGCGCCAAGGCGGACAAGGCGCTCGAGGTGGCAGCCACGCAGAAGCGTGTGGAGCGGCTGGCGGCACGGACCCAGGCGCTGGAGGCGGACGCCACCGGGGCCCTGGGCACGCTCGTGGGAGAGAGCGAGCCGGTCCAGCGCCTGCTCGCCCAGGTTCGCCGGGCCGCCGCCACGGAAGCCACCGTGCACCTGCAGGGCGAGAGCGGCACCGGCAAGGAGCTCGTGGCGCGCATGCTCCACACGCTGTCCCCGCGGCGGGAGGGCCCGTTCGTCGTGGTCCACTGCGCGGCCCTCGCGGAGACGCTGCTCGAGAGCGAGCTCTTCGGCCACGAGAAGGGTTCCTTCACCGGCGCCATCAAGCGTAAGCTCGGGCGCTTCGAGCTGGCCGACGGCGGCACCCTCTTCCTGGACGAGATCGGAGAGGTTCCCGCGTCGGTCCAGACGAAGCTCCTGCGCGTGCTCCAGGAGCGGGAGCTGCAGCGGGTGGGCGGAGAGGAGACGGTGCACGTGGACGTGCGCGTCGTCTCCGCCACGAACAGGGACCTCAAGGCGGAGGTGGCCGCCGGACGCTTCCGCGAGGACCTCTACTACCGGCTTCACGTGGTGCCCCTCGTGCTTCCGCCGCTGCGTGAGCGACCCGAGGACGTCCCCGTGCTCGCGCGCCACTTCGTGGCCAAGCACGCGCCCCGCATCAACCGCCAGGTGGAGGGACTCTCGGAGGGCACCCTGCGCGCGCTCACCCGCTATGCCTGGCCCGGCAACGTGCGCGAGCTGGAGAACTGCATCGAGCAGGCGCTCGTCTTCGCCGAGGGCACGCGGCTCGAGGAGAAGGACCTGCCGGCAAACCTGCACGGGGAGGCGGCGCGCGCGGCTCTCGCCCAGGGCACGCTCCCGGTTCCGAGCGGGGACCGTCCGCTCCCGGACATCCTCGAGGACATCGAGCGCCAGCTCATCGAGCGCGCCTACACGCAGGCACGCGGCGTGAAGACCGAGACTGCTCGCCTGCTCGGCATCAAGACGTCGGCGCTGTACTATAAGCTCGAGAAGTACGGCTTCATCGCTCGCGGCGAGACACCCGAGGGATGACGGAAAACTGAGGACGTCCCGTCTTTTCGACGCGGGCTGACTCGCCGGAGCCGACTCCCTCCCTCTGTCCAGGGGCGTTTGCGCGAGCCCCGAGGCTGGCCCCGCACTTGCTATCCTTCCGTGCGCCATGAAGTCCCTCCCCCTCCTCCTCACGCTCCTCGCGACGCTCGCCCTCGCGGCAACGCCGCTGGAGTCGGCGCGTGTGGGTGCGGGCGAGGCGCGCGGGCGGGTGGAGTCGTTGCGTCGGGAGCAGCTCTCCTTGCGGGGGGATCTGGGTACGCTCTCGGGCCGCATCGAATCGCTCAAGGGCGAGCGCGCGGCCTCGGAGGAGCTGGACGCGGCGCTCAAGAAGAGCCAGGCCCTCTCCACCACCCTCACCGGGCTCGCGCAGTCGCTCGTGGAGGCAGAGCGCCGCAGCGAGGTGGCCCAGCTCGCGCTCCTCGATGCGCTCTCCGCGGAGCGGACGCGTCTTCGCGGCCTCTTCGAGGCCACGACGGACCGGGACCGCAAGGCGTCCCTCCTCACCCGGCTGCGCAGCGTGCGAGCCGAGCAGGAGCGGGTGCGCCTGCTCCTGCCCGCGACGCTGCTCCCCGCAGTGCCGGCCGGCGTCGCCACGGAGGATGACCCGGAGGACCTCCTCGAGCAGGCGGACGCGCTGCGCGACGGCGAGGACCGCGTGCGCCAGCGTCTCGCCGAGGTGAAGCGCCAGCTGCATGACGCACGCGAGGAGCGCGCGCTCACGCGGCGCATGGACGACTTCCTCGGGGACGAGGCCATGTTCGACGAGCAGGACCGCCGCCTGCGGCCGCCTGCGGCCCGCGCGGTCACGGAAGGCGCGAGCCCCGACCAGGGAACCGACGTCGGCGTCGGCATCTTCGGCGGCGAGACTGAGGAGGCGCCTCCGCCGGGTCTGCCTCCCCGTGCTGTGGACGCCCGCCGTGCGCACGTGGGCGAGCGGGTCCGCGGAGGCCCGGTCTCCAGGCAGGAGGAAGACGTGGAGTCGCTGGAGGCCCTCCTGAAGCAGCTCGAGTCTCAGGCCCGCTCGCTGGGCCAGCGCGCCATGGAGCTCGAGAAGCGAGCGCGCGAGCTGCAATAGGGCGCTGCACGGAGAGCGACCGTGCAGCTTCGCCCGTTGCACAGCCCCCGCGCGCGGTCGCCTATCCTGCGTACTCCCGTGTCTCCCGCCCCTTCCAAGCTGCTGCTGCTCGCGTCGCTCCTGGCGCCGGCGCTCGCGACCGCATCGCCCGTCACGTGGCACGCGCGGCTCGGCGTGGAGGCGGGGGTGGACACCAACGCGGCGCGCGACTACGTGCAGGGCGCTGCTCCCGCCGGGGGAACCGACGCTCCGCCCGTGGGACCCGTTGCGCCTCCCGTCGCGCCGCGGATGGCCCCCGTCATCAGCGTGCTCGGTGCGGCCGATGCTCAGCTCAGGGGCGAGAGGACCTGGGCCAGCGGTGCATACGACGTGGGCGCGCGCAAGTTCATCGGGCCCCTGGAGACGGAGGACACGCTCGTCCAGGCGGCGCAACTGGAGGCGGGCGTCTCGCTCTCGCCCCACCTGCAGCTGTCCGCGGAGGCTCGCGCAAAGGACCGGCGCGGTGGACGCCGTGCGTACACGGACTTCACCAGCGCGGGCCTGCTGACGCTGCTTCCGGACGCGAGGCTCTCGCTCCAGCTGCGCCTGGGTGGCCACCGCTTCGTCTACCGTGAGCTCCCGACGTCGAGCTTCGGTGCCTTCGAGGCCGGCTGGACGCTGCGCTACCGCATCGACCGACGCCACAGCATCACCGCGGGAGGCGAGCTGGGCACGCGGCGCTACGAGGACGGCGTGCTGGACCACGCGCACGTGCTGGATCCGACGCGCCGCCGCGAGGACGGCGTGCTCGG
>JAKEEX010000118.1 GCA_022616315.1 Myxococcaceae bacterium | reverse complement strand
GCGAGTGGCCCGGCGCCAGGGCCGAGCCGCACGCCGGGCGCGCCGCGGTGACATGGGCCCTCTTCGCGTTGCACGAGGGACACACGCCCCGGCCCTTGCACGAGAAGGCCACCAGCAGCTCGTCCTTGCTGCCCTCGCACCGCCCCCTCGCTCGTCTGCCTGGCTTCGTCGCGTTCTGCTCGGCCTCCGCAGGCACACGGATGTCACCCGTCAGGTGTAGGGTGCCGCCCCCGTCGCTTGCGAGGCATGCACTTGGACAGCACCCCCACCACGACCGACACCCTCGCCCCGACGAGGCCTGACCCGTCCTTCTGGAGCTCCGTGCGTGAGGCCCTGCGCGGCTCGCACGTGGACTACACGGAGGGGCCCGTCAACCGCGCCATCCTCCTGCTCGCCATCCCCATGGTGCTCGAGATGGCCATGGAGTCCGTCTTCGCCGTGGTGGACGTGTTCGTCGTCTCGCGGCTGGGCCCTGACGCGGTGGCCACCGTGGGGCTCACCGAGTCCCTCCTCACCGTCCTCTACGCCATCGCCATGGGCCTGTCCGTCGGCGCCATGGCCATGGTGGCCCGTCGCACCGGAGAGAAGGACACGGAGGGTGCCGCGCGCACCGCCGTCCAGGCCGTGGGCCTCGGCGTGCTGCTCGCCCTCCCCATCGCCATCACGGGCATCATCTTCGCGCGGCCGCTCCTGAGCGCCATGGGCGCCTCGCCCTGGGTGCTGGAGCACGGCGTCACCTACGCCCGCATCATGCTCGGCAGCACGGTGTCCATCCTGCTGCTCTTCCTGCTCAACGCCATCTTCCGCGGCGCGGGGGACGCTGCGGTGGCCATGCGCACCCTGTGGCTGGCCAACGGCATCAACATCGTGCTCGGGCCCTGCCTCGTCTTCGGCCTGGGCCCCTTCCCGGCCCTGGGCGTCACCGGCGCGGCCGCGGCCACCGCGTGCGGGCGAAGCGTGGGCGTCGTCTACCAGCTGGTGCACCTGGCCCGCGGCGGCGGACGGGTGCAGGTGGCGCTGCGCCACCTCCGGCTGGAGCTGGGCACCATGCTCACCATGCTGCGCCTGAGCCTCAGCGGCATCTTCCAGATGCTGGTGAGCACCACCAGCTGGGTGGGACTGATGCGCATCGTCGCCGGCTTCGGCAGCGCCGCGGTGGCCAGCTACACCATCTCCATCCGCATCATCCTCTTCGCGCTGCTGCCCGCCTTCGGGCTGGCCAACGCGGCCGCCACGCTGGTGGGCCAGAGCCTCGGCGCGGGCAAGCCCGAGCGCGGCGAGCAGGCCGTGTGGCGAGCCGGCCTCTACAACCTCGGCTTCCTGGGCGCGCTGGGGTTCCTCTTCCTCGTCGGGGCCGAGCCCCTCATCGGCATCTTCACTCAGGACGCCCTGGTGGCGCCTGTGGCGGTGACGGGCTTGCGCATCCTCAGCGCCGGCTTCGTGTTCTTCGCCTTCGGCATGGTGCTCACCCAGGCCTTCAATGGCGCGGGAGACACCTGGACGCCCACCTGGCTCAACCTCGCCTGCTTCTGGGCGCTGGAGCTCCCTCTGGGCTACGCGCTCGCCAACCCGCTGGGCATGGGCCCCAGGGGCGTCTTCCTCGCGGTGACGGTGGCCTTCTCCACGCTCGCGGTGGCCGCGGTGGTGCTGTTCCGCCGAGGGACGTGGAAGGAGCGGAAGCTCTAGCGCGACACCGCCCCCCGAAGCGACGCCGGCCCAGGCGTCCGGGGCCTGAGTCCTGCGCCCGAAAGAGCCCTCCTTCGAGTGCACGGCGCGACACACTGTGCGCACCCGCGACCTGTCCCTCCCCTGCGAAAGCGGGGTAACTCTCCTGGTGCACCCGGGGACAGAGGCGCGCACGGATGCACGAAGATGATGTCGTGACAGAGGTCGACCTGCCTCCCGTCGCGCTCGCCGCGCAGGGCCGCCCTGCACCGTCCCTCGTCGTCATCGCCGGGGACGAGTGCAAGGGGCGCGTCTTCCGCCTCGAGTCGGGTGAGCTGCTCCTCGGTCGCGCGTCGGACGCCCACATCCGCCTGGAGGGCACGGGCATCTCGCGCCACCACGCGCGCCTTCACTGCTATCCGGACGGGACGGTGGAGCTCGAGGACCTCGGCTCGCGCAACGGCACGTGGGTGCGGGGGAAGCGCGTCCTGCACTGCCAGCTCCGGGACGGGGACAAGGTGCAGGTGGGGCAGTCCACCCTCCTGAAGCTCGCGTACCAGGACCCGCTCGAGCTCGCCTTCCAGGAGGCGCTCTACGCCTCCGCCACCCGCGACGGGCTGACGGGGGCCCTCAACAAGAAGTCCTTCGGGGAGGCCCTGCAGCGGGAGTTCAGCTTCAGCATGCGCCACGGCGGCCCGCTCAGCCTCGCGCTGGTGGACGTGGACCACTTCAAGCGCATCAACGACGCCCACGGGCACCTGGCGGGGGACGCCGTGCTGGCGCGGCTGGGCGAGGCGCTCCGCGCGCTCACGCGCGCCGAGGACGTGTTCGCGCGCGTGGGTGGGGAGGAGTTCGCGTTCCTCCTGCGGGACTGCCGCCACGAGGACGCGCTCGCCATCGCGGAGCGGGTGTGCCACCTCGTGCAGGACACCGCCTTCGTCGTGGGCGGCGCGCGGCTGTCCGTCAGCGTCAGCGTGGGCGTCGCGACGCTGCTGCCCACCCTCTCCTCGCCCGAGGCGCTCGTGGCCGCCGCGGACCACGCCCTCTACGAGGCCAAGGCCCGGGGCCGCAACCGGGTGGTGAGCGCGGAGCACTCCGCGGCGGCCTGACCCGATGAGGCGTCCTCACGCGCCGGCGGAGCGTGGAGCTCTCGCGCGTGGACCCGTGCTCCGGCCAGGGATGAGCGAGGCCACGAACATCAGCACCGAGACGACGAGGTTGTTCCACAGCGTCGTCCGCCCGATGGGGAACAGCGCGAGGGTGGAGAAGAAGAGCCACAGCGACAGGGTGGTCTGGAGGAAGCGGGCCATGGGTGCACGAAGGGCCCACAGCCCGAAGGTCACCGCGAGCGCGCCCACCATCAGCGTGTTGGTGCGGGAGGCCGGTGTGTGTGGCCAGAGGAAGGCGGAGAGGAACAGCCACACGCCCAGGCCGAGGTTCACCACGCGCGCGCCCACGCCGCGCGCGGCCGAAGGTCCACTCCCGAGCCCCGTGCGTGTCGGCCCTCCCATCACGTCTGTCGCCATCACTTCCTCCTCGGGAAACACTCCCTTCTCTGGATGCAGGGCGCTCCCCCGTCACCCTGGGCATGGCCGCGGAGCCTCGCCTCCGTCGGGTGTGCGCCCGCCTGGCTGCACGTCTCTCGTCGTGGTCGTCCGCCTGCCCCAACTTCCCGTGGACATGCCGCCCCCCCGTTCCCCTCTTCCCGCCGCACGGCCCATTCCGTGCGGAGTGGAGCCGGCACCGTGAGGCCCTCGGACGTGCTGGAGCCGGGGAGTGCCTACGTCTTCAAGCTCGGCCCCCTGGGCGAGGGACCGGAGCGCGCGAGCGCCTACATCGCCCTCACCGCCGACGGCCCTCCCGTGCTTCCGGTGGTGGCCCGGGGAGATGGGTCCGCGCTGGCGCAGCTCGCGCCGAGGCTCGAGGGGCGACGGGTGCAGTGCGAACCCCGGCTCGGCCGCGCCGGCGCCCGTCACGGCTTCACACCCGGCCCCGTGCCCGAGGCGCTCGTCGCGGTGCGGGCGGGGCTCGCGCTGTCGGTGCTCTGGGAGCCTGGCCTCACGGACCCGCGCCCGGGGCTGGTGGCGTCCCTGCTCGAGGCTGCCACCGCGCTCTGGGAGAATGCCCCGTGGCGGGAGTGGACCCACGACGAGCCCTTCTCCCTGCACGTCGAGGGCGGCGTGCGCGGGGAATGGGAGGGGTGCATCCTCGGCAGCGGGCACCTGGAGTACGGCTTCGCGCTCTATCCGGAGCCGGGCAGCGTGGCGCGCGTGGGAGCGCTCATCACGCAGGGCCGCGAGGAGGTGGCCTCGCTGCTGGACGCGGTGGCGCTCACCTTCGAGGAGACGCCGTCGTGGGTGCGAAGCGCCGTCCGCGCGGCCACGGGGCTTCCACGCTTCCCGCTGCCCCTTCAGATGACCGGGGGTGAGCTGTCCCTTCTGGGGCCCGCGGACCTCGTCCTCCTGACGGCCACCGCGCGCGCGCTCGCGGACGTGTCACCGCAGCAGCGTGAGGCGACGGGGCACGCCTCCTTCGAGGCCATCCGCCTCTCCGTGCACGTGGAGCTCCCCGTTCCACGCTACGTCCGCGTGTGCGAGGATGTGGGCGGGGAGATGCTCGCGGACGCAGGCCTGCGTGGACGCCCTCCGCACGGACCCTCGGTGGCCACCTCCCGCGTCTCCGAGGCGCTGCTCACCTTCGCCCAGCCCCTCCTCGCGCAGCTGCCCGGCGAGGTGGACGAGGAGGCCCTCTCCGAGGTGCTCGTCTTCGCCATGACGGCGTGGAACGCGGTGGTGCTCGAGTCGGTGGGCGAGGCGCCCTCGGCGGTGGCGGTGGCCCGCGCGCAGCTGGAGAGACTGCCGTCCCAGGAGCGCGCCTTCCTCATGCCCCACTTCGAGCGCCTGGTGCGGCGCAAGCGGCGCCACTTCGCGGAGGACCTGCGGGTGATGCAGGCGCTGGAGGTGTACCGCCGTCCCGGAGGAGACCTCGCCGTCCGCGTGATGGCGCGGTGGCCACGCGAGGAAGAGGAGCCCCAGCCGGAGGCGCCCGCGTAGGACGCCACCGGGGCGCCTCACGCTGCCTGGCTGGCTGCCCGCCCAAGAGTGAGCGGCGCCCCGCGGGGTGGCCCCTCGCTTTCCCACCTCTCTTTCCCGCGGAGTTGTCAGTGCCAGCAGCGCCGCTTTCCCCGGGGGGAGCGGAGCCGGGGACATGGCGTTGCGGTGGGGGGAACCCCATGCTAGAGGCGCGCCGCAGTCTCCTACCACCGCCGTGTCCGCCGCTTCAGGACGCCGGCCCTCGGAATCAGAGCCCATGGAAATCCGCGCCGACGAAATCAGCAGAATCATCCGCGAGCAGATCAAGGACTACGGCAAGAAGGTCACCGTCGCCGAGACGGGCTCCGTG
>JAKEEX010000117.1 GCA_022616315.1 Myxococcaceae bacterium | reverse complement strand
GATTGCTGCGCAGCCATCGAGACATGTCGGTCTCGGTGACGCCGGGCGCCACCGTGTTCACCGTGATGCCCCGTGCTCCCAGGGTGTTTGCGAGCCCTCGGCCCAGCACCTCCAGGGCGCCCTTGGTCATCGCGTAGGCCACCTCGGGCAGCGCGAGTCGGCTGGCGCCCGAGGAGATGTTGATGATGCGCCCGCCGTCGCGCAGGAGCGGCAGGGCCCGCTGGATGATGAAGAACGGGGCACGCACGTTGACCGCGAAGAGGCGGTCGAACTCCCCAGGCGTCATGTTCTCGATCGTCCGGTCGGGAAAGATGCCCGCGTTGTTGACGAGGATGTCCAGTGGCCGGCCGCCCAGCCCTTCCGAAAGCCCGGCGAACAGCGCGTCCACACCGCTGTCCCCGCCCAGCTCGGCTTGGACCGGGAACGCCTGCCCTCCGGCCTTCTCGATTGCCGCCACCGTCTCCTTCGCCGCCGCCTCCTGGTGGCCGTAGTGCACGGCGACCATTGCCCCGTCAGCCGCCAGCCGCTTGGCGATGGCCCGACCGAGCCCTCGCGAGGCCCCGGTCACCAGTGCCGTCTTGCCTTTCAGCTCCACCATGGCAAACCCCCATCCAGCGCACGCTTCCATGGGCGCGCCTTCGAGACCCGCTCGGAAGAGTAAGTACTGGGAGGGGGACACCCCTCGTGCGCTGCCCGCACGCCCGTGGATGCCTACCGTGCAAGGGACGGGAGGCGGCACGACGGGCGCGCGCCCGAGGCCTCCGCCGCCTCCTCAGGTATGGGCATGAGGCAGCGTTCAGCGCGAGCGCTTCCCGAGTGGGGCCAGGTGGGCCTGCTCGCGTTGGTGTACTTCGGGCTCGGGCTGGCGTGCGACCGCCTGTTCGACGTTCCACCCCTCCCCTGGGGCTTCTTCTGGCCGCCGGCCGGGATGTACCTGGCCGTGCTGCTGCGCATGCAGAAGGGCACCTGGCCGCTGGTCGTCCTGGCCTTCGCTCTGGCGGACGTGCTCAGCACGTCGAGCCTGGGGCTTCCCGTGACGGTGGCACTGGGCGTCGCCGTGGCCCAGGCCGTCGAGGCGCTGATGGGCGCCTTCCTCATGTTCAGGGTGCTGCGGGGCCCGGTGACGCTCGGCAGCATCCGGCAGGTGCTGGCGCTGGTGGTGCTGGGCGCTGTGGTGGGCCCACTGGTGGGCGGCACGCTGGGCGCGGCCCTCACCGAGGCCGGCGGGCTCGGCGGCGTCTCCTTCGGCGAGGTGTGGCTGTTCTGGTGGATGGGGGACATGCTGGGGGTGCTGGTCACGGCCCCGTTCTGCCTCGCCGTCGTCCCCCCGCCACAGCTCGAGCGGGCACGCTGGCTCGAGGCCGCGGCCCTCTGCGGCCTGGGGCTCGTGGCGGTGCAAGCGGTGTTCGTCGGGAACCTGCCCGCCGCCCTCGCCGTGCCGCTGCCGTACGCCACCCTCCTCCTCCTGCTCTGGGCTGCGTTGCGGCTAGGGCTTCCCGGGCTGTCCACGGTCACGCTGATGATGTCGGCTATGGCCGGCTGGCACGCCGCACGCGGCCACGGACCCTTCCTTACCGGCGGGCTGCCTCTGGCCCAGCGCGCCCTCGCCGTTCAGGGCGTCCTCGCGGTGGCCGGGCTGTTCGGGCTCCTCCTGGCGGCGGCCCTCGAGGAGCGGCGGCGGGCCGAGCAGCGGCAGCGGCTGCTGGCGCAGGTGAGCGCCAGCGTGGCCGAGGCGCGCAACGAGGCAGAAGCACTGCAGCGCGTGGCGCAGCTCCTGGTGCCTGCCGTGGCCGACGGGTGTGGCCTCGTCCACACCCGTGAGGAGGGAGAAGCACCCATCGTGGCGCACGTCCATGTGGACCCGGCGCGCGCAGCCTTGCTCGCCCGGTCCCTCCCCCTTCGCCTCCCCGGAGCGGACCGGTCCGGTCGGGACGGCGTCCTTCTCCTGCCGCAGGTGCAGCCCGCGCAGCTGGAGCGTCTCGGTGCAGACGGCGCGCGGCGCAGGGCCCTGCGCGAGCTGGCCCCCACCTCGCTGCTGGCGGTCCCCCTGGATGACGCCCGCAGGCCCGAGGACGAGCTGGTTCTCCTGTGCGACGTGTCCGCACGCGTCCTCGATGCGCAGGACGCCGCGCTCGCCGCCGAGGTGGCCCACCGCTGCGCCCTGGCCGTCGAGCGGATCCGGCTGCTTCGCCAGACGCAGGAGGCGGTCCAGCTGCGGGACGACTTCCTGGCCACCGCCTCCCATGAGCTGAAGACCCCCCTCACCCCCCTGCTGCTGCAGCTGCAGATACTCCATCGCCGCATCCAGTCGGGCGAGTGTCCGGACGCAGCCAGCGTGGAGAAGGCGCGTCGCGCCGTGCGCCGGCTGGTGGCGCTCATCGACGACTTGCTCGATGCCACGCGTGTGGTGTCCGGGCGGCTCGTGATGGATGTGGCGCCCATGTCCCTGACCCAGCTCGTGCGTGAGGTGACGTCTGGCTTCGAGGGGGTGAGTCGCCTCCACCACGTGGAGCACGCGCTGCCCGACGAGGAGCTCTGGGTGCGAGGGGACCACACCCGGCTGGAGCAGCTGCTGGTGAACCTGCTGGACAACGCCATCAAGTACAGCCCTGCCGGTGGCACGGTGAAGGTGTCGCTGTCCCCCGAAGGAGCTCAGCTGCACCTCTCGGTGTCCGACCCCGGCATCGGCATCCCGCCGGACCAGCAGCGCTGGCTCTTCGAGCGCTTCTTCCGTGCACGGAATGTCTCGGTGCGCTCGTTCGGGGGCCTGGGGCTGGGGCTCTACATCTGCCACGACATCGTGGAGCGCCACGGGGGCCGCATCTGGGTGGAGAGCACCGTGGGGAAGGGCTCCACCTTCCACGTGTCGCTGCCACGGCTGCCCGCGCCGCGGACCCTCGATGTCAGCGCAGAGGCCTCGCCCCCACACTGAGCTCCCTGCCGCACACTCGATGCTGCGGAGGTGATTGCCCCGGACCCGCTCATCGCTGCGGCCGTTCCCGATGAGCCGTAGAGGAGTGGACACCCGGGGCACCCACGTTCAGGGGGTCTTCCTTCCGCCGGTGGAGGTTCGGGCCTGGCTTCCTTCATCCAGGTCGGGCTTCATCCAGCACGGATTGAACGAGGGGGGCCACATGAAGCGAGCGTCCTGGCAGTTGATGTTGCCGCTGGTTGGATTCGTCGCAGCGTGTGGAGGTGGCAGCCGTCCTGGAGGAAGCCAGGCGGTTCCGATCGACGCCGCCGCCGGGGGTGTGGTCGAGGTGGCGGGAGCCAAGCTCACCATCCCTCCGGGAGCGTTGAGCGAGGATGCCAGCATCACCCTCGAGGTGAAGGACACACCCACGGAGCCTCCGGAGAACCCGATGCGGCCCGCAGGCCCGTCGGTGCGTGTGGACCTGGGCGGGGCCAGCCTCGGCCAGGCAGCGTCCCTGGAGCTTCCCACGGAGGTGCAGGGAGAGGATGGCAGCCTGGTCATCCTGGAGACGCTCCCCGAATCGACGCCTGATGACGAGCCGCGCCTCCGCGTGCACGCGGCCAGGCCCGTCACGTCGAGCGGTGGTTCGGTCTCGGCGCAGGCCCTCCCCACCCGGGTCGCCTATGCCGTGATGCACGCGGGAACGTACGCCGCGTATCGGGTGCCCAAACCCAAGCCGCAGGAGGGCGGAGTCCGCTCGCTCCAGGTCCCCTTCTACTACCAGGCGGGTATCCCCTGGTGCAGTCCCACCTCCCTGGCGATGGTCCTGAACTACCATCAGCCGCAGGCCGCGCTGCTGGCGAATCCGAAGTTCCCCGGTGGGCTCGTCAGCAACTACGGGCTGGCGAGCCTCATCCGGCAGCCCATCGACAGCGGTGCTTCAGGGGTCTCCATCCTGAGGGCGGCGGGCATCCCCGAGGATTCCTACGCCTTCATGCGCTGGGACGCAGAGCTGATTCCCGGCGATTCGACCAGCGGTGGAAGCGACGCATTCACCGCCTACGTGGCCAGCGCGACCACCGGGTTCTTCGGGCTCTTTCCGCCCAAGCCGGTGTGGACCGCTTCGGATCGCCTCTGGCACGCCTTCGTCATCACGGGCATCACGGGCTCCAGCATCGACGGGGTCTACGTCAGCGACTCCAACGCACGCCCCGACAGCGACTGGAACGGAGCGCACGCCGCGCAGAGCTGGAGGGCCTTCCGTGACGCCAATTGCACCCTGAAGGACGCTGCGGACCCGAGCAAGGGCTGCAAGGGCGAGGGCGATGCGGACACTCCGGATCTGGAAACCCTCGTGTTCTACAGCGCCCCCAGGCCCGAGGCCGAGAGGCGCGGCTCGATCGAGCTGGCGCCCGGAAACTCGCTGCTCTTCAGGAACCCGAGCAATTACCTGATCTCGGAGTGGATGTGGGACGGCAGGTATCCCAACGGCTACTTCTTCAGTGACGAGGCCACTCTCAACAACGAGTTTCCCTACGGGAGCAACCTCGTCCAGGACACCGAGTTCAGGTCCCTCATCTACCGCTCCAGCTTGATGCAATCGGGCTTCGACGTGGTGAATGTGACGGACGTGGCCCTGGACTTCGAGCTCGAGGCTCAGGTCTACATCGGTGGCAGCATGAGGAGCCGAAAGGTCTCCACCGTCAACGTGGGGGCCTACAACAGCGGTTGGGTGTATCTGAACTTCGGCAATCTGGCCGAGCTCACTGGCACCATCGGCGCACCCACCCCGGCTCGGCTGGAGCTCTCCCTTCGCCAGAATGGCGTCCTGCAAGACGCGAAGACGATCGCCTTCAAGCTCGCCAGCGACCCCACCCAACTCCCCAGCGTGCGCATCCTGGTGCCGGGCAGCAACACCACGCTGCTCAAAGGAGAGGCGTTCACCTTCATAGGTGAAGGGTTCGATGCCCACACTCTGCCGGATGGCCGGGTCCGGCGGCTCTCCTGGTTCGAAGGCGCAACCCATCTGGGCAACGGACGCGATTACACGCTGACCCCCTCCAGCGCGGGCTCCCGCACGGTGACGCTGGTGGCCCGTGGCGAATACGGCACGCAGGCGACCACCGCCGTGACGGTCAACGTCATCGATCCCACGCGCACGCCGGGCGAAATCGTGATCGTCGAGCCCCGGAACGACGCGACCTACTGGAGCCCGGACGTCAACGTCGTGCCGGTGGACGTGCCCCTGGTGGGGTACGCGACCTACTCCAACGGCGCACCGGTGCCAGGGGAGCGGCTCGTGTGGACGGCCCGCAGCGAGGTCTCGGGGACCGTCACCGAGGTTGGACGGGGCTCGAGCCTCAGCGTGAAGCTGAACGGAGGTCGGAACACCGGCATCCGCTACACCATCGGCCTGACCGCGCTCGGCGACGACGGGCAGGCCATCGGCAGCAGGACGGTGTCGATCCTCGTCGGCTACACGTACGTCGGCTAGCAGCCGGCGCGCAGGAGGGAATCATGAAGCGTTACGTGCTCTCGTTCCTGGGCGCCCTGCTCGCGGGCTGTCCCATGGGCGGCGGTGGTGACAGCCTGCCCGAGGTCCACAGCTTCACGGTCACACCCGCGAGCCTGCCCGCTGGCGGTGGAGTCGTCGAGCTCCGGTGGGACGTGAGCGGGGCATCCACTTTGAGCGTCAGTGGAGGTGTGGGGAGCGTGAGCCCCAGCGACCGCGGGAGCAAGACGCTGAGCGTGGAGGGGAGCCGGACCTACACGCTCACGGCCACCAATGCCACGGGCTCGGTGACGGCGGACACCTCCGTGACGGTGGCTGCCGCACCCTCCATCAGCATCTCACCCACCTCGCGCACGTTCGTGGCAGGTGAACCTGGCGGGAGCTTCGACGCCAACGCGCAGGGGTCGACCGCGACGGTCACCTGGGCACTCTCCGGCCCCGGGACCCTGGGCTCCGACAGCGGCCCTGCCGTCATCTACACGCCACCAGCCAGCGTGACGGGTCCGACCAGCGCGACCCTCACCGCGTCACTGTCGGGAACGGGCCTGACGGCGTCGGCGACCATCTCGCTCTTTCCCAGGGTGCTCGTGGGGGGAGTGCTGTTCTACGAGAGCGATGGGTCGGGCTCGTTGGGCACGCTGAATGCCCAGGGAGACTTCCATCACGTCCGGGACTTCGCTGCCGGGGCGTTGCCCCCGGGGGTCACGCACTTCGGAAAGGCCTACGAGCTGTACGAGCTGCTCTACAACCGGGCCTCTGGCTCCGGGGCGCTGGGCACCTTCGATGGCCAGGGCACCTTCCGCAAGGTGAAGATATACGCCGGCGCGGCCCTTCCTGAGGACCAGATCCACATGGTCAGCCTGAACGACCGGCTGCTCTTCGGCGAAGCCGGGGTCACCCACTGCGGCAGCTACGACGCCCAGTACAACTTCAGCAACCCGACGACCCAGACCGGCTTCTCCCCCGACTGGGACATCCTCGTGCGGGTCAACGCCGAAGCGAGCGGGGTCCTCTTCTACCGAAAGAGTGACGGGAGCGGCGCCTACGGGACGTACGACGCGAACTGCCAGTGGACGAATCTCAAGGACTACAGCGGCTTCACCTCGAACTGGAGCCACATCGTGAGCGCCCGTCACGGGGTGTTCTTCTATCGGCAGAGCGACGGGATTGGCGCGAGCGCCACCTTCGCTGCCGATGGAACCGCCACCCAGGCCCCGCTGGCCTCCTATCCTGTCGGAACGCTGGGGGCTGGCTGGGAGCAGGTGGTGAGTGCCGCGGGCGGGGTGCTGTTCTACAGCAGCGATGGTTCGGGCGAGCTGGGCACGTTCGACGCCGCGCACAGGTACGTCCGGGTGAAGTCCTTCGCCGCGGGAGCGTTGCCGGAAGGTGCTGCAATCATCGCCCCGGTCGGTGAAGCAGGGGCTCCCTAGCCGCTCACCGGCTCATGCAGGAACAACGGCCCAAGGAGACTCTGCGGACCGAGCACGCGTTGGAACGCACGTCCCCCACGGGTTTGCCGGCTTCAGTGCCCGCGGGCCCTGCTCTCTCGTGTCCTGCCAGCACCCCGAGCCCCACCGCCGGGAGTGCGATGAGGTCCGTCGCGTCGCGCACGAGCGACACGGGAACGAGGCCAGGGAGATGTGCCCCGGTGAGGAGCGCCAGTGCGGCGCGAGGTGGCCACTGGAGGAGCCCAAGCACGCGCCGGTAGAGCTCGCCCGCAGGGTGCCAGGCCTTCACGGCTGCGAAGGCAACCACCGTTGCAGCGGCGGAGAGCAGGAGCACACGCCGTGACGGCAGCGCGCGCCTCCCCGCGGCCACGAGCGTCACTTCCCACAGGGCCTGGAGGAAGAGGGGGAAGAACACCATCCCTGCCACATCGGAGAGCTTGCCCGTGACGACACCTGGGGCAACGTTTCGGGTCCAAGCAATGGGCGTGCCCGTTTCGCTCAACGAACTCGACTTCGGTGTGCGCCACAGATGGTAGCGTCCCTTCTCTGCGCGCCTCCGGGCGCACTGGGGGGACCTTGACTCGACCGCTCCTCTTCGCGTGGGCTCTGGCCGCCATCTTGTTCTCGGGTACGGGTTGTCGGGAGGTGAGCGCGCGAGTGACTCCGCCCACCGTCATCGACTCCGGGGGCGGTTCCGCCGCCTGCGTCGACAACCTGAATCAAAAGCGTCACGAGGCGCAGAGAGCCTTGTTTCTTGGCGATCTCATCGCCATCGCCTGCGTGTGCGTTGGTGCCCTCAGCGCGGTGCTCGCGGCCGTTCTCGACAACAAGCGCGCGAAGATTGCCGGCGCCCTGTGCACAGCGACTGTCGCGGTCCTTTCTGGCATCGCCCCCACTGTGGGTGACGCCAGCAAGATCCTCGAACGGAGATCTGTCTCCGAGCATGCCTGGTGGGAGGCCCAGGATGCCGCCCAGGTTCTTCGTGACCTCATCGCCGATGGCGAACTGGGCGGCACCGGATGTGCGCAGCAAGTGGGCGCACCGGCGAGCGATGAGTGCTGGAACGAGGAGAAGGCACAGAAGGCCTATCGCATGCAGCTCGCAGACGCCGTCGTGACGAACCTCAGGGCCTGTGCGCGCGATGGCTACGTGGCTTCGAGCCCCCCGGTCCACGCCAGCCACGCTCGGCCGCTCACCCGGAGCGAGGTGGATAGGTTCTTCGCGACCCTTCCAGGACCTGCTGGCGGAGACCAGCCCGCTCTCCTGGGCCAGCTCCCTGCTTCGGAGCGCGACACGCTGGTCGAGCTGTCGTTTGCTCCTGCGGAACAGAAGAAGGCCAGGCTGCCGGAGCTCGAAGGGAAGATTCCGGAAAAGCTCCGGCCACTGGCGCGCGAGTTCGCCACGAGACGGCCTCGAGAAGCCTACGCTTCGCTGCGCGGGCGCATCGAGAGCGCGGATTCGCGTGAGGCACAGACCGATGCGATGCTGGCGGCCAACAACAGACTCGCCGAACGGGTACGACAGCGAGTTCAGGCCGAGATTGCAGCTGCGGCGGCCGCGGATGCTCGCGCCCCAGCCGTTCCCAACGATTGACCTTATCCTCGCCCCGCGCGGCGCGCCTCCAGCACCACGTTGGCGCGCCTTGGGGTGACCTCTCTCGCAACCCCGAACCGCGCGAAGAGCTCCAGAAGCGCTGCGGTGCCGCGCTCCAGCTGAAGGTCCCGCTCCTCCTCGTACAGCGGAATCACGTCCAGGAAGTGGACCGTCCAGCCCACCGATGTCTCGAGCGAACCCGGGTGCTCCGGACGCGCGCGGAGCAGCTCACGAGCCGCCGTGACATCCCCGCTCAGCACTGCTGCGTACATCTGACGAATGACTGCCAGGTCCATGGGTGTCCCCCTATATCGGGGTTTCCGACCCCCTCGGGCACCGCACCGTGTCACTCACGCACAGTTACCTCGTAGGATTGCAGTGAACGTGTCATCTTCGCGCGCGTTCCCTCTTCCCCCTGAAAGACCGCGATGGATTGGGTTGCTTGTCCTTCGTGCCGCCTCCAGCACCACCGCCGCGCGGATGGAAACTGCCCACGCTGTGGCGTGTCGCTGAGCACTGGTGAGGGAGCGCTCCTGCCCGAGCCCCAGGCCGCAGCCATGGCCTTGCCAGCCCCGATGGCACCGCCGGCCTGGGCGGGTGCGCCGCAGCCGGAGGCCGTGCTCGAGACGGAGCCCTCCGAGCTCATGCCGCTGCGGATCGCGGGCGGCGTCCTGGTGCTCGGCGGCCTGCTGTTGCTGTGGGAGCGCGCGACCTTTCCCGAGCTCTTCGCCGCACAGGGACTGATGGCGCACAACTGGGTGTCGGGCATCATCGACCTGGGCCTCGGCGGTGCGCTGCTCGCGGGCCGGACCCAGCTGGCCGGCCTGGCGCGGCTGCGCGTGGTCATCGGCGCCCTCCTCTTCACCACCTACTGGCTCGTCGAGAAGAACGCGTTCGCGGCCATCGTCCAGGCGGCCTACTCGGTGGGCCTGCTGCTGTTGCTGCTGGGCACTGCCGGGTTGGCGCGGAGGGCGGTGGCGCTCGTGCTGGTGCTGGTCAGCATCTCGATGGAGCTGACGAGCGCGCGGGCGTTGCGCACAGGGCGAAACCCCCTGGGCCGCATCGTCCTGGCGCTGCAGGGTGGCACCGAGCCCATCCCCGACGGGCAGGTGCAGGGCCTGGCCCGCCCCTACGCACTCTCCGTCCCGGACGCCGCCTGGCGGCTTCGCGACGAGAAGGCCGCGCGTCGAGACAATCCGCAGTCTGACCGCTGGCTGGTGCACCCCACCTACGACGCGCACGTGATGGTCATGGTCGAGGAGCTGCCACCGGGCACCTATGTCCCGCGCGAGCGGGCGGTCGAGGCCGTCGTCGAGAACCTGAAGAAGTCCTTTCCCGGGCTGCAGGTGGACGGCGAGCCCGACGCTGGCCTCGAGGGCACGCTCGTGCGCGCGCACGGCACGGTGAAGGGGCGCGCCCTGGCCTTCCGGGTGATGGTGGCCACGGGTGAGGGGGTGGCGTACACGCTGCTGGGCTTCGTGCCCGAGGCGGGCCTTCCCTATGTGGAGGACGACCTCACCGCCATGCTCCAGGGCTTCACCCGGGGGTAGGCCGTCCCTCCCGACGCCGGCCACTCGCAGATGTGGCGCGCCCATCGTCGAGGGGCGGGACCGCGGGGTGTGATGCCGCGGTCCCCCGGGCCTGCCGCCGTCAGTTCATCCGGGTGATGCGGCCCTCGATGGAGGCCGACACCGGCACGTTGCCGAAGCCGAGCACGTACTCAACGAGCGCGTCGAGGTCCACTGGCCCCACGACTCGGTTCACCCCGTTGGGCAGCTCGACGAAGCCGTCCCCACCACCAGCGAGGAAGCTGTTGACTGTGACGGAGTAGAGCACCGCCGCGTCCAGCTCCACGCCATCCTTGCGCACGGAGACGATGCGGTCACCGGAGGCGCGGCTGCTGTCGTACTGCACGGCGAGGCCGGACACCTGCAGGATGCGCGGGCGGATGGGGTCCGCCCACTGCTGCTCGAGCACCGTCTTCACCTGCGCGCCGGTGAGGTCCATGCGCACCAGGTCGTTCGCGAAGGGCTGGATGGTGAAGAGCTCGCCCCAGGTGATGGCTCCGGCGTCCAGGTCCGCGCGGATGCCGCCCGGGTTCATGAGCGCGAAGTCCGTGCCCATCCTGGCGCGCTGCGCGTCTGCGATGAAGTTGCCCAGCGCGGACTCACCCGCCGCGGACGTGGTGCGGGTGATGGCCTGGGCGCTCGTGCCGAGCACGCGGTTGACGAGCGGCGCCACGGAGTCCTCAGCGCGCTTCACCAGCGTCGCCACCGCAGGGTCGGGGGTGAGGCCCGGGCCCTCGTCCGCCCAGGTGGTCTGGACGAGGGCGGACTTGGCCACCACGTCCTTGGTGGCCGGGTCGAGCATCAGCGAGATGTCCGCGTAGGCCGTGGACGCGGAGAAGGCCTGCGTCACCAGCACCTGCTTGCCGCTCGCCGTCTGCATCAGCGCGTTGGTGAAGGAGTGCGCATGGCCGGACACCACCACGTCCACCTCGTCGTCCAGCCGCCGGACGATGTCCGCGATGGAGCCGCCGGGGCCGGGCCGGCTCGGGTCGGTGGCGCCGTTGTAGCTGCCCATCGCGCTGCCCTCGTGGATGGTCACCACGATGGCGCGCACGTGCTGCGCCTTGAGCGCCGCCACCGCACGGTTGATGGCCTCCGCCTCGTCCTCGAAGTCCAGCCCCGCGACGCCCGCCGGGGTGACGATGGTGGGCGTGGTGCGGGTCACCGCGCCCACGAAGCCCACCTCGAAGCCGCGCAGCTTCTTCACCGTGTAGGGCGGCAGCAGCGGCTCACGCGTCACCGCATTCACCACGTTCGCGGAGACGTACGGGAAGGTGGCGCCGCGGTACGGGTCCTCGGTGAAGGGGCCGTTCGGGTGTGCGCCGCCGTACACCAGGCGCAGCATCTCCGCCTTGCCCTCGTCGAACTCGTGGTTGCCGGGCGTCCCCACCAGGTTGCAGCGCGGGCTGGGCCGCCACGCGGACGAGCAGTGCGTGTTGCCCAGCATGTTGAGGAAGGTGATGGAGGGCTCGTCCTGCAGGAGCGCGGAGGCCGGGGGCGAGGCGCCCACGTGGTCTCCCGCGTGCACGATGACCGTGCGGTCCTCCATGCCCGCCTGTGCGGCCTTCAGGTAGGAGGCGAGCACCGCCGCGCCGCCCGCCGGACGCGAGCCCACGCTGCGCGGGGACAGCTGGCCGTGGAAGTCGTTGAAGCCGAGGACCTTCACCTCGAGCCAGGAGTGGGGGTTGGCGCCCTTCGCCTTCCACTCCACCCGCTGGGCCGCCTTCGTGCGGACCTCGGGGCGGTCCGCCTCCAGGTCGTCCTCGCACGCCCCCGTCGCGTCGG
>JAKEEX010000781.1 GCA_022616315.1 Myxococcaceae bacterium | reverse complement strand
GTCCCCCTTCTCGAAGGCACGCCGCAGCGCCTCCAGCTGGATGAGGCCCTGGGTGTAGGAGACGAGCGTGTAGAAGTCCGGCGTGGCGCCCTCCGGCTTGTACTTCTCGAAGGCGGCCAGGAAGTCCTTCATGCCTGGCAGGTCCTCGCCCCAGTAGGGCAGGCCGGTGGACCAGTAGAAGTTGGAGAGGACGACGGGCGGCAGCACCTTCTCGTTGAAGAAGGCGTCCACCCACGAGGGCGTGACGCCCACCCACATGGGGGCGTACTGCAGCTGCGCGGCGGTGCCGAGGATGGGGCCGGTGGCGCTCGGCAGCGTGGCGAGCAGCACGTGGGTGGCGCCCTTCACCTTGAGCGCGTTCACGACGCCCGTGAAGTCCTTCTGGCCGGGAGCGATGGCCACCTCGGCGAGCACCTTGACGCCGTGCTTGGCCGCCGCCTTGCGCCAGCCCAGCTGGCCGTCCTTGCCGTAGTCGTCCTGCTGATAGATGACCGCGGCCATCACCTTTTCCGGCGCGCCCGCCTTCTCCACCGCGAAGTCCATGGCGCGCATGGCCTCGAGCAGGTACGCGGGGCCGAGCGGCGGCGTGTGCTCGTCCTCGGCCATCTGCGAGGAGAGGGAGGCCGGGAAGGCCACCATGGCATCCTGGCTCAGCATGCTCCTCAGCGGCAGCGTGTTGGGCGTGCCGAAGCTGTGGGCGATGAACAGCACGTCGTCCTTCATGGCGGTGTAGTGCTGCACGGACTGCTGCGGGTTGTAGCCGTGGTCCTTCTCCACCGCCTCGAGCGTCCACCCTTCGGGCAGCACCTTGAGCTCACCCGCCTTGATGCGCGCGTAGAGGATTCGCTTGCCCACCGCGTACGGTTTGCCGATGGCCGCCGCCGGACCGCTCTCGTCGTTGAGGAGCCCCACGCGGACGACCTTCTTCTCCGCGTCCACGCCAGGGCCCGACTTGAGGCCGGCCTTCGCGGACTCGGTGGCGCTTCCGCCGCTCGGGGCACCCGCGGTGCCCTCCTCCTTCTTGCAGCCGGTGGTCACCACCAGCAGTGCGGCCACACACCCCACAAGAAGCGGCCGCCAGCTCCGACACGAAACCATTGCCGTGCTCATGCTCTCCCCCTCGGGATGGCGTCGAACGTTGCGCCTCCAACATCCGAGAAGATGTGCAGGAGACAAGTCAAGGCGGCCCCGGGCGGGGCGTCGCGGAGTGATGACTCCGCGGGATGCGCTGCGTCGATGGGCGGGGTGTGGGGCTTCAGCGCGCGCGTGCCCGGGCGAGCGCGGCCGCGTGCATCTCGCACAGGCGCGTCCCCTTCTGGTCCGTCTCAGCGAGCGTGTTGGAGAACCACATCACGCACCCGGGATTGCGGCAGTGCGGCAGTCCATAGGTGTGGCCCAGCTCGTGGATGGCCTCGGTGGCGGCGCGACGGCGGAAGTGTGCCTCGTGGCCGGGGGGCGTGTGCAGCCTCGCCAGCGAGAAGACCGCCACGCCCCGGTGCCGGTCCGCCTCGCCGAAGACGAAGTTCAGCTCGGGCACGTAGAGGTCCACGTCCACGACGCCGAGCAGCCGCTCCCAGCCGGGCTCACGCACCTGTGCAAGAACGTCGAGCAGCGTGGTGGAGTGGAATTGGTGGCGGCTCGAGTTCCACGCGGATGGCGGCAGCGTGAGTGGAGTCACCCAGCGTGCTTCGCGGTCGAACGCGTCCTGCACCTCGTCCGAGAGGTGGTCGAGGGCGGTGAGGTCCACGCTTCCCATGTGCGCCAGCGCGATGATGGGTGGCTGCGCAGTCATGTGGCTCCGCGGTGCGGAGTGAGGGAGGCGCGGCCTCCGTCCGCTTCCCCTCACCCCTTCCCTCTCCCAGGGGGAGAGGGGACATCGGGGTACGAGGGGACACTGGGGTGAGAACCGCTCAGCGGCGGGTGCGCCTGCGCGTCGTCGTGCGTGCGCTTCGCTTCGCGGGCGTGCGCCGGGCGGTACGCACGGCCGTCTTCCGGGTGGTGCGCGCGGCCGGCTTGCGGGCGGTGCGTGCTGCCGTCCTCCGCCGACGCTGGAGCGTGGCCCGCCGCCTGCTCGGGGCAGCCGCCTTCCGCACTGCGCGGCCGACCGCCTTGCGTGCTCCCGCGGCACGACGCCGCGCGGCTGCGCGCTTCGCCTGGCCCGCGAGCGCCCTGCGGGAGGCCGCTGCACGGCCCTCGCGCTTCAGGGCGCGCCTCACGGCAACCTTTCTCCGCCGGGAGGGTGCGCGCGGCTTCCTCTGTCCAAGTCCCACTTCGAGGTCGCGCTCCGCCTCGACGCGCGTGCGCCACGCAGCTTGCCCTCGCGCGGGCGCCGCGAGCGGGACACCTGCGCGCCGCGCCTTCGACAGGCCGATGGCGATGGCCTGCTTCGCCGAGCGTGCGCCGTGCTTCCCACGGCGGATGTGGCGCACCTCCTCACGGACGAACGCGCCGGCGGCTGTGCTGGCACGCTTCCCGCGGCGCAGCAGGTTCCGGGCTCTCTGCAGAGTGGTTCTTTCGGGCATGTGTCGATTGACCTCCCGCGCGAAAATTGGGCACGCATCTGAACGGGTGGAAGTCCCCCTCCTCGGCGATACGCACACTCCGGGAATGCAGGTCCACGGCCCGCGGACCCCGGTGACAGACTGACAGCGCGCCGGTGCACCCGGGTGACGCGATGGCGGGGCTCCCGGAGGCGTGCAGAGAAGAGGTGTCTGGCGTGTTGATCGGCACACGCCTTGCCTGGCCACCCGCCCATGTCCCTCCTCACGCTCCTGGCGCTGGTCGGAGCCCTCTACTGGGCCAGCGTGTCCCTGCTCCTGCTCCGCGTGATGCGCTCCGTGCCCGAGGTGCGCGCGCTGCGAGCCCCGCCCCCGGCCGTGTGGCCGCGCGTGTCGCTCGTCATGCCCGCGCGGAACGAGGAGGCCCACCTCGCGTCGGCGCTGCAAACCAAGCTCTCGGACACCTACCCGGAGCTCGAGCTCGTCCTCGTCGATGACAGGTCCACCGACGGCACGGGCGCCGTGGCCAACGCGTTCGCCCGCTCCGAGCCGCGTCTCCAGGTGGTGCACGTGGAGCAGCTCCCGGAGGGATGGCTCGGGAAGGTGAACGCCATGCAGAGAGGGCTCGAGTCTGCGTCCGGCACGTGGGTGCTCTTCAGTGACGCGGACGTCCACCTCGCCTCTGGCACGCTCGAGCGCATCGTGGCGCATGCCGAGAACACCGGCCTGGACCACGTCACCGTTCTGCCAGGCATCACCGCCAGGGGCGCGGCCCTCGTGCCGGCGCTCGCGTACTTCTTCCGGCTGGTGTCGGTGGGCGGGCGGTTGTGGGCCGTGTCGGATCCGCGTTCCTCCGCGGCGGCGGGTGTGGGTGCCTTCAACCTCGTGCGTCGCTCCGCGCTCGAGCGTACGCCCGGGCTTCAGTGGCTCAAGATGGAGATTGCCGATGACGGGGCGCTCGGAGTCATGCTGAAACGCTCCGGAGCTCGTCAGGCCGTGCTCAATGGGCGTGAGGCGGTGAGCCTCGAGTTCTACCCCTCCTACCGCGCAATGGTGCGCGCCCTGGAGAAGAACGGGGCCTCGGCTCCCTTATCGGCGTTGTTGTTCGGGCTTCCACTCCTCGTGGCGCTGGAGTGGGCGCCGCTCGCCGGAGTGCTCTCGGGGCGGCCCGGATTGATTGCGCTCGGGCTGGGTGCGTGGGCGTCAGGCGGGGTGGTGACGGCCCGCTTCCTGCGCTGGCTCGGGATGCCGCGTTGGCCCGCGCTGCTTCCACCGTTGGGAGTGCTTCCCCTCACGTGGGCGATGTTCCGCTCGGGGGTGCTCGCCCTCGTCCGCGGCGGAGTGCTCTGGCGCGGGACGTTCTATCCCACCCGCGTCGTGCGCGCGGGTGCGCGGCTGGGGCCGAGCGGACACTCTGCGTGACCCGATGTCACGGCTCGCGGCGAGTGGCGGCGTACCTGAGGACGCGGACCTTCTCCATCGTCACCAGCCCGTCGGTCACCATTTCGTCGAGGAGCGGGACGAGCGCCCGCATCTGCTCCTCGGTGTCGACGACCTCGATGATGACGGGCAGGTCTTCGGAGAGGCGGAGGATGTGGTCGGTGTGGATGACGCTCCTGGCGCCGAAGCCGGCGATTCCGCGGTAGACCGTCGCACCTGCGAAGCCGTGCTTCCGCAGTCGCTCGAGGAGCGCGATGGAGAGCGGCTGATGGTGCCACCGGTCGTTCTCCCCGATGAAGATTCGTGCCAGCACCTGCTCGCCGTCGAGGACACGCATCCAGAAGCTCCTTCACGCTCCGACGAGAAGCCTCCCCGCGGTCCAACCGATGAAGCCTGCCACGAGGCAGCCCGCCAGCGTCGCCGCGACGTTCAGGACGCCGAGACCCCACGCGCCATCCTGGAGGTAGCGCAGCGTCTCGTAGTTGAAGGTCGAATAGGTGGTGAAGCCGCCGATGACGCCGGTGGTCAGGGCGATGCGCACGGTCGGCGGAAGCAGCTCGGTCCTCAGGCCGACGTACATGAGGACCGCGATGAAGAACGAGCCGATGAGGTTCACCGCCAGCGTGCCGTACGGGAACGACGTCCCGAGCCTCCGCTGACACCACCCGTCGAGCTGGTAGCGGGCGATCGAGCCGAGCGCTCCGCCGAGTCCAATCCAGAGTGTCTTCATCACCGCGACGGAGAGCTCAGGCCGCTGCTTCCGTGTTGCGCTGGCGCACGCGGGCGTTCGCCTCGAGCCATGCGAGGAGCTCGGAGACGACCTGGTCGCGGTTCGTCTCGTTGAGCATCTCGTGGCGGCCCTCCGGGTAGAGCGTGAGGGTGACACTTCGAAGCCCCGCGCGCTGGTACGCCTCGACGAGCCGACGCACGCCCTTGCCGTTCTCCCCCACCGGGTCGCGGTCCCCCGAGAAGACGTAGACGGGCAGGTCCTTCGGGATGCGGGCGAGGGCGCCTGCGCCCGTGAGACCGGGAAGGGCGTCGAGCAGGTCCACCCACGCCGTGGTGGTGCAGTCGAAGCCGCAGCGGGGGTCCGCCACGTAGAGGTCCACCTCCGCGGCGTCTCGCGAGAGCCAGTCGAAGGCCGTGCGCGTGGGCGCGAAGGCCTTGTTGTACTCGCCGAACGAGAGGGCCCCGAGCAGCTTGCTCCGTCCGCGCGGACCGAGCCGGGCACGCTCGAGCCTCGCCACGAGCCGTCCGGCGTGTGCCAGGAGCGGTGGGCTTCCGTTGGAGGCCGAGAGGACCGCTGCGTCCACCAGCTCGGGCTGCACAGAGAGGAACTGCTGCACGACGAAGGAGCCCATGCTGTGGCCGAGCAGCACGAGCGGCACGCCCGGGTGCTCCGAGCGCTCACGTGCCAGGAGCTCGCCGAGGTCGCGCACGAGGTGGTTCCAACCGTCACGCGGTGCGAAGAAGCCCAGGTCCTCCTCGCGTGCCGCGGTCCGGCCGTGACCGCGCTGGTCGTGTGCGTAGACGACCCAGCCGCGCGCCGTGAGCGCCCCGGCGAGGCGCGCGTAGCGGGCCGCATGCTCGGCCATGCCGTGGACGAGGTGCATCACGCCGCGGACGGGTGTGCCGGTCGCGGGGGCCCAGCGCTGGAGGTGGACGGAGTGACCGTCCTGGACGGACACGGTGGAGGTGGAGGAGTGCATCGTGTGGGCCTCCGGAAGGGAGCGACCCGGGGAGCTTCGGCCCCACTGTTCCGGCGGTCAAGGCACCCGCCACGTGGGGTGCCCGTGCGCGCAGTTGTCTCGCCTGGAGAGGGGACGGGCACTGAAGCGCGGCACCAAGATGCAGTGACGGAGAGGATGAGTTGGTGCCACGTGCGGCCTCGAGCGGTGAGGAGGCGCGTCTTGGGGACGGAGTCCTCCGCGGGAGACACGGGCACGCTCCCGTGCCGTCTTCTGCTGCAGGTGCCGCCCACTCCGAGTGCTTGCCTCGCGCGCATGCAGGCTGCGGGAGGACGCGGGGGCCTGGGTAGCAGCACGGTGAGGCACGCGAGGGGGGACGCGTCGGTGCCCGGAATGGGCGGCACAGCCCATGACGCCCCGAGCCTCCGGGGGCCTGGGGGAGGTCGCCGAAGTGGCCAGACGGTCTTACCAGT
>JAKEEX010000780.1 GCA_022616315.1 Myxococcaceae bacterium | reverse complement strand
GGGCCCCGACTCGTCCCCCCTCGCGCGCCTCACTGTGCTGAGACCCCAAGCCCCCGCGTCCTCCCGCAGCCTGCATGCGCACGAGGCAAGCACCCGGAGTGGGCGGCACCTGCAACAGAACACGGCACGGGAGCGTTCCCGTGCCTCCTGCGGAGGACTGCGCCAACTCCATTCGCATCACGCCTCAAGGAGACCTGAAGGTCGTCCAACAGGCGCATGCGTGCCGCTACTGATGCCCTCGATGCGGAACTCGCGACTACTCCCGCAGCGGCAGGCGCAGCGTGAAGGTGGTCCCCTCCCCCGGCGTGCTGGCCACGGAGATGGCGCCTCCGTGCGCCTCGACGATGGAGTGGACGATGGCGAGCCCCAGCCCCGTGCCCTTCCCTTGCGGCTTGGTGGTGAAGAAGGGCTCGAAGATGCGATGGAGGTGGCGCGGGTCGATGCCGCTGCCGCTGTCCCGCACCTCCACCACGGCATCCGCACCCTCGCGCCGGGTGCACAGCCACACGTGGCCTCCCGGCCCGCATGCGTGGCACGCGTTGGTGACGAGGTTGACGAAGACCTGCGCCAGGTGGCCCCTCACCGCCTGCAGCGGCGGCAGCGCGCCGTACTCGCGCACCAGGTGCACCCCCGCCCGCGCCACCACGTGGTCACAGAAGCCCACCGCCATGTCCAGCACCTGGTGCAGGTCCACCCGCTCCATCCGGTCCTGCGCCGGGCGCGCGTAGGACACGAGGTCCCGGGTGAAGCGCAGGATGCGCTCGCCCGCCTCGCGGATCCTCTCGAGCTTCTCCGCGTCCGCGCCCCCACCGTCCGGACGCGCGCGTGCCTGCTGGAGCAGCACCTCCGCGTAGGTGGCCACCGCCGTCATCGGGTTGTTGATCTCGTGGACCACGCTCGCGGCCAGCTGGCCGAGGCTCGCGAGCTTCTCCGCCTGGATGATGCGCTGCTCCAGCTGCCGGAGCGCCGTGAGGTCCTGCCCGATGCAGATGACGCCCTCCACCACGCCGAGGGGATTGCGCACCGCGGAGACGGCCAGGCTGATGCGCACCTCGCGCCCCTCCGGTCCGAGCACGCGCGTCTCGATGTGCCCGACCGCGTGGCCCTCCATGGCCAGGCCGATGGCGCGCCCCACCCGCGCCCGCTCGCCCCCCGGCAGCTTCTCGAGGGCGTCCTGCCCCAGCACGTCCTCGCGCGACATGCCGGTCAGCTCGCGGAAGGCCTTGTTGAACACGCCGACCCGCCGCTCGCGGTCCAGCACCACGATGAGCGCGTTCGCGTGCTCGAGCAGCTCCTCCAGGTACTTGCGCACGAAGGTGAGCTCGTCGATGAGCTTCACGTTGCGCACCGCCACGGCCACCTGGTTGGCCAGCTGCTTGAGCAGCCGCCTGTCCCCCACGAGGTCCGCCGCGAGCCCCTCCGGGTACTCCACCGTGAGCGCGCCGAACAGCTGACCGCTCGCCACCAGCGGGGCGCACAGCGCGCTGTGGGTGCCGAGGAACAGCGGCGGCACCGCGTCCTCCACCAGGCGCACGCGGCCTTCGGGAAGGGCCGCCGGGGACACGCCCATCCGCAGGAGCGCGCTGCGCTTGAGCACCAGCTCGTCGCGAGCGCCCTCGCGCAGACGCCCCTCCGCGTAGAGGCTGGACAGCTCGAGCGTGCGCGCGTCACACACCCGCACGCAGAAGTGCGCGCCGGGGAAGAGCGCCTTGACCCCGTGCGCCACCGCGGCCTCCAGCATCTCCTCGCTCGTGACGCCCACCATCCGGCGGCTGAGCTCCAGGAGCTCCTCCTCGCGCCGTGCGCTGCGCTCGGTGAAGCCCCGCTCCACCGGGCGCCCGAGCAGGGCCACCACGCCGTTGCGACGGCTCAGGGACAGCCTGACCCCCCGCGTGGGCGCCGCGCCTCCGAGCGCCACCTCCACCTCCACCGCCGCGCCCTCTTCGGGCGCCTCATCCGGCAGCCCTTCGAACACGGTGAGCAGGGAGAGGCCCCGTGGCAGGCGTCCACCGCACAACGCGTCGAAGGCCGCGTTGCCCGCGAGCAGCCCGAAGTCCGAAGGTGTGCACAGCGCCGCAGGCACCTCCAGCGCCTCGAAGAACGCCTCGTAGTCCACCGGCGACGGCTGCGGCGCGGGGGACAGCGGGACGACCCTACTCTTCATGGGAGCTCGCCTTGTCCAGGTCCACGATCTGCGCCTGGCCGATGTAGGCCTTCGTCTCGTAGCGGGTGATCTTCCCGATCTTCCGCACGATCTCCGCCATGCGCTCCGCCTCGCGGTAGATGATGTCCACGGAGCGGTGGGAGGCATCCTCCTTCGGGAGGCGGCGGAGGAGGAGCTCGGCGTAGCCCATCACGCTCGTGAGGGGCTGGTTGAGCTCGTGGGCGGCGGTGCCGGCCAGCGCGACGATGACCGCGTTCTTCTCGCCCTGCTCCAGGCGGGACTGCGCGTCCGACAGCTTCCGCTCGAGCCGCACCCGGTCTCGCAGGTCGCTGAAGATGCCCATGGTCGCCGCCTCGCGCCCCCCCTCGTAGAGGATGGCGGCCGTCATGTTGACGGGCACGCGCTCGCCGCTGCGCGTGAGGATCTCCTGCCGGCACACGGCGAGGCGCCCCACGCCACCCTCCTCGGGGGCGCGCAGCCTGCGCATCACCTCGCGCGCCACGCCGGCCGGGTAGAGGTGCTCCACGCTCAGGCCCGCGAGCGCCTCCGACGCGGGCCAACCGCAGATGGCCTCGGCGCCCTTGTTGAAGAGGATGACGCGGCCGCGCATGTCGGAGGCGATGATGGCGTCCACCGAGCTGTCGATGAGCCGCTCGAGGAAGTCCTTCGTCTGCCGCAGCTCCTGGGCGAGCCGCCGCTGGAGCGTGACGTCGCGGAAGGAGAAGATGGCCACGCCGCTCCCCCCGGGCAGCGGGCTCGCGGAGAGCGAGAGGGTGAGGAGGCGGTCGCGCGCGGTGCGCACCTCCACGTCCACCTCCTGGGTGCTCTCCCCGCGCGAGGCCGCCCACACCAGCCCCACCAGCAGCTCCTCGTCCGCGGGGCGGCAGACGGCGTTGACGTGACGGCCGAGCACCTCGTGGGGCCGGACGTCCAGCATGCGCGCGCCCGCGGCGTTGAGCGACAGGAGGCACGCCTTCTCGTCGAGGATGGCCATGCCCTCGTGGACGTGCGCGAAGAAGGCCGCGTAGCGGGCGAGCAGCGCGGCGCGCTCCTCCGCGGCGATGCGGGCGGTCCGCTCCGCCTCCGTCTGCCCGCGCACGCTCTCGAGCAGGTTCGCGTTGCGCAGGGCCACCGCCGTGGCGTGAGCCACCGTGAGGAGGAAGTCCATCTCGCGGGGACGGAAGGCCCCGCGGCGCGAGCCCGCGCGCACCAGCAGCACCCCGAGCACCTTCCCGTGCACCGCCAGCGGCAGCGCCGCGATGGACTGGATGTCCTGCGCCACCACCTCCGCCTTCACGCCCTCCAGGAGCGGGTGGCTCGGCGCGTCCTGCACGAGCACCGGCCGGCCCGTGCGGACCACCTCCTGGATCTCCGGATAGCGCGCAAGCTCGATGCGCCGCCCGCGGACGGAGGGGTCATCACTCGCGGCCACCACCACGCCCGCCTGCCCGTCCAGCACCACGAGCGACGCGCGGCGGATGTCGAGCGCCTCGGCCAGCCGGCGCGTCACGCGGTGGAGGAGCGCCTCCCCGTCCAGCATCTCCGCGTAGTCCGCCATCAGCTCGAGCAGGAGCTCCAGGTCCCTCTGCCGCTGGTGCGCCTCCACGCGGCCCTCGCGGCGCGCACGTGCCAGGGACAGCCGCAGCGGCAGCTCCCGCTCCAGTGCCTCCACGGACACCACGTCGTCCACACCCGGGAGGAGCGGCGCGTCCGAGGGCAGCTGCACCAGCGCGAGCACATCCTTTGCGCGGCGCGCGCCCAGGGCCGCACCCAGGGCCTCCTCCGCCCCTGGCGCCCCCACGTCCAGCAGCACCACCTCGGCGTCGCCCGGAGCCTCCACCAGGCTCAGGCCGAGCGAGGCCGCCACGCGCTCCACCCGCTCGCGCAGGACCGTGTCCGCAGGGACGAGCAGGAGGCCCTGCGGAGGCACGCTGTCGGGTCCGGAGAACACAGGGCCCGCCAGTGTAGTCCAGGAGGGGGTGGGGGTGGGTGGGCCTCGGAGTCCGGGGCCGGGCCTCCCCGCACATGGGCTGAAACGCGCCGGAGGCCGACAATTCGGCCCGGGCTGCGACTCGCGGTTTTTTGTGTGAAGAAGAGATGCGATTACCCTGGAACAGCCGTGGTTCAGGCCCCCCTGTGCCATTCCGTCCCCTGCTGGACAGGTGGGCGGTCCCTGTCGGACAGTGTGTCCTGCATCACCGTTTGAAATGTCATGACGCCCTGGTGACATGTCTTGCTTCCGGGGCGTACTGAGGGAGGTCCGCGCGCACCGGTCGTGTTGATTGCCCGACCCGCACACGCAGCCCGGGCGCGCCGTTGGAAGTCTTTGCTCAACACGCGGCCGCGAGCGGCCCGGGGGGCAGCAGATGACGGCGTTGTGGTCCAGTGGTGGAGCGGAGCTAGCGTGGGCGCTCCACCACGCACACCCCGACGGCTGTCTGGTCTTCGAGTCGGTGCGTGACGAGCAGCGGCGGCTCCTGGACTTCCGCTTCGTGCACCTCAACCCCGCGGGCGAGCGTCTGGTGCGGGAGCTGGGCGCGGCGCCCTCCGTGCTGGGCCGCGGGGGCTCGGGCCTCATCGACTTCGACGCCTGTGTGCGCGTGGTGGAGACGGGCGAGCCCCACACCCGCGAGCTCTTGGACCCGCGGTCCGGACGGACGAGCCACCTCAAGGCCACGGTGGTCCGGCATGGGGACGGCTTCGCGCTGTGGTTGACCGACCTCGGCGACAGCCGGCGGGACGAGCGTGAGCTGACGCGGGCGCTCGCGGGGGAGCGTGCGGCGCGGGCGCAGGTGGAGGCCGCGCTCGCGGCGGACGAGGCCCTCTTCGACGACGCGCCGGTGGGGCTCGCGCTGCTGGACGCGGAGCTCACGCCGCGGCGCCTCAACCGGGCGCTGGCCGCGCTGGAGGGGCTCACGCTGCAGCGCGACACCCACCGTCCCCCGGAGGGCGTGGAGCCCACCTTCGTGCGCTTCCTCGCGGAGCCCTGCCGCCGTGCGCTCGCGACGCACCGCCCCTGCACCGCGCAGCTGTCACCCGAGCCGTGGACGGCGCTGCGGCCCGGAGGCGTCTGGCAGGTGGTGTGCTTCCCGGTCCACCTCTCAGGAAGGCTCATCGGCGTGGGCGTGTCCGTGGTGGACGTGTCCGAGCGCGTGCAGGCGGAGTCGGCCATGCGCTCTCGGGAGGAGCACCTGCGGCTCGCGCTCGAGGCCGCCGGGATGGTGGCCTGGGAGTGGAGCCGCGAGACGCGCACCGTCAGCTGGTCCGCGGGGGCCGAGCGCTTCTTCGGGCTGCCACCCGGGACGCTGGGCACCACGCTGGAGGGCTTCGTCAGCCTGGTCCACCCGGAGGACCGCAAGGCGGTGGCGGGCCACATCCGCCGCGCGCTCGAGGGAGACGGCGAGTACGCGTTCCTCTACCGCCACGTGCGCCCCGCGGGGGAGGTGCGCTACCACGAGGTGACCGGCCGCACCCAGCGCGGCAGCGCCGGCCGCGTCACGCGGATGCTCGGCGTGGTGGCGGACTGCACGGAGCGCGAGCAGGCCGCCGCCGAGCTGCGCCTGGCTGAGGAGCGCTACCGCCTGGTGGCCCACGTCACCCGCGACGTGGTGTGGGACTGGAACCTCACCACCGGCACCATCTCCTGGAACGAGGCCGCCGAGTGGATGCTCGGCTACCGCCCGCTGCCGGGGCAGATGGACTACCGCTGGTGGGAGGAGCACGTCCACCCGCTGGACCGCACGCGCGTGGTGGAGAGCATGCGCAGGGCGGTGGAGGGCGACAGCGCCGTCTGGCGCGAGGAGTACCGCTTCCTCAGGGCCGACGGCATCTACCTCACGCTGCTGGACCGCGGCTACCTCGTGCGCGACACGGAGGGGCGTGCGCTGCGGATGATCTCCTCCATGATGGACATCACCTCCCTCAAGCGCGCCGAGGAGGAGAAGGCGCGGGAGGCGGAGTTCCGCGAGCGCTTCATCGGAATCCTCGGGCACGACCTGCGCACGCCCCTCAATGCCATCAGCCTGTCCGCCCAGGCCCTGCGCCGCCGCGGCCCGCTGGGCGACAAGCAGAGGGACATGGTCAACCGCATCCAGTCCAGCACCCAGCGGATGGAGCGGATGATCACCGAGATCCTCGACCTCACCCGCGCGCGGCTCGCGGGAGGCATCCCGGTGTTCCGGCGCGAGTGCAACCTGCACCTCGTCTGCCGGCAGGTGGTACTGGAGACGCGGGCGGCGTGGCCGGAGCGGAACATCCGCTTCGAGACGGAGGGACTGGCGCAGGGCGAGTGGGACAGCGAGCGGCTCACCCAGGCGCTCACCAACCTCGTCAGCAACGCCTGCCAGCACAGCCCCGAGGACAGTGCCATCACCGTGCGCTGCTACGATGCGGGCGAGCGGCAGGTGGTGGAGGTCCACAACGTGGGCGAGCCCATCGCACCGGAGCTCCTGCCCACGCTCTTCGAGGCCTTCCGCCAGGGGCCCACGACGCGCGGGCAGAGCCGCCCCACCTCGGGGCTGGGGCTGGGCCTGTTCATCGTGCGGGAGATTCTCCGGGCCCACGGAGGCACCGTGGACGTGCGCTCCACGCTGCACGGGGGCACCACCTTCAGCATGGTGCTGCCCAGATTCGCCCCGGTCGCAACCGACCCCACCGACCCCTCTCCCACTGGGAGAGGGAAAGGGTGAGGGGGCCGTGAAGCATTGACTGCCCTACATGTGCACGCCGACGCGCACGCTCCAGCCGGGACTTGCGGGAGGCGGGGGAGGCACGGGGTAGGAGGCCGGGGCGTGATGCGGGTGCGGAGCACTCACCCACACCCACTGCTGCCGCTCCTCGTAGTGGCCGTCCACCCAGCGCCGGTCGTAGTAGCCGCCCTCGCACCTCGTGCGGTGCCTGCGTGGGTGGTAGCTGCACACCTCGGGCACCCACACCTCTTCGCGGTAGCCGGGGACCCACACGCTCACAGGCTGCAGCTCGTAGCGACCGTAGCCGCGGCGGGCCCCGGGCATGGGGCCGGGGCCGTGGTCGCAGCCGTGGTTGTGGACGTGCACTTCACTGCGGTGGCGCCGGTCCCGGCGGCGGTCATCGTCGTCCCGGTCATGGTCGCGGTCCGCCAGGGCCGCGGGGGCGGCGAGCAGGCCAGCGAGCAGCGCGAGGGGGAAGAAGCGGTTCTTGGTGCTCATGAGGGCTCTCCGTCGTGTGAGTCGGTGATTCGGACGGCGGAGTCCCTCCCGTATTCATCGAACGTCGAAGCACGAAAGGCCGTTCGCAGGCGCGCAGTTCTTGCCCACCTGGCAGCCACGGGCCTCGCCGTGCTGCACACACCTCACCGGCGCGCATTGGTTGTCGTCGATACAGGGTGTACCGGTGGCCGAGCACTCGCCCGAAGTGCAGACGTTGCTGAAGCAGTCCGAGTCGGTGACGCATCCACAGACGCCGAAGCCCCCCGCCTCGGTGCCCATGCAGGCACCCACGCAGAAGCCGCTTCCGCCGTCGTTCACGCTGCACACCGTGCCACCTTCACAGTCCTCGTTGCTCGAGCACGGGTCCGTGGAGAGCGGACATGCTTTGTCGGCGCCACACGTGCGGTCCGCGAGGAACTGCACCACGTTGGAGCAGGTGTAGCCGCGTGGGCACTCCTGGCCAGCGGAGCAGTCCACGCCGCAGTAGTAGCTGCCGACGTGGTCCTGGTCGATGAGGCAGAAGTTGGTGCCGCGTCCGCAGGGATTCTCCGCGCCGCCGAACGTGCACTGATTGCAGTACGGCCGCCGCTCGGGGTCGTAGTCGTTGAAGCACTGCTGCTGGTCCAGGCCGCCGTCGCCCACCACCCCGCACTTCTCGCCGT
>JAKEEX010000779.1 GCA_022616315.1 Myxococcaceae bacterium | reverse complement strand
CTGCGCCACGTGCCGGACCTCGTGGACGCGGCCCGCCCTCTCGTGGACGTGTACACCGGGCGCCAGGACTGGGAGCGCGCGGAGGCCATGCTGGACATCGTGGTGCGCGAGCTCTCGGGACATGCCGCCGTGCAGCACGACGGGGCGCTCGCGCGCGAGCTCTGCCAGCAGCTGTACCGGCGGGGCTACGTCTGCGACAAGCTCGGCAACCGCGAGAAGGCGTTCGAGTCCTTCGAGCAGGCCTACCAGCTCGACGCCACCCACCTGCCCACGCTGGAAGGCTTCGGGCACCTGCTCGTGCAGATGGGCCGCTTCGAGCAGGCGCTCAAGGTCCTCCAGTCCATCCTCATCCACCACCGCGACGACCTCACGGACATGGAGGTGGTGGAGGTCTACTGGCAGCTCGGCGACATCCACGGCCGCATGGGCCAGCAGGACCGCGCGGACAACCACTACCTCAAGGCGCTGGACCTGGACCCCGGCCACGAGCCCTCCCTGCGCGCGCGGGTGGCCCTGCTCCAGGCGGCGGGACGCCACGCCGAGGCGGCGGAGGCGCTGCAGAGGCTGCTCGAGGTGCTGGACGGCGAGGAGCGCTTCAAGGTGGCCCTGGAGCTGGGCCGCGTGGCGCGCGAGCGGCTGAACGATCCCTACCGCGCGATCGACGCCTACCAGTCGGCGCACAAGCTGGAGCCGGACTCGCTGGACGTGATGGACGCGCTCTACGTCCTCTACCGCGAGACGAAGCAGCCCCAGAAGGCGGCCGAGCTCCTGGAGCGGATGCTGGCCGAGCCCACCCTCACCGCGGAGCCCCAGAAGGCCAAGCGGGTGTGGTTCGCGCTCGGCGAGATTGCGCGGGACGACCTGTCCGACCTGGCGCGCGCGGTGGCCGCGTTCAACGCCGCGCTGGATCTGGACTTCCGCTTCGTGGACGCGTTCAGCGCGCTCGAGTCGCTGCTCGGCAACGCCGGGAAGTGGAAGGAGCTGGAGGAGTCCTACACGCGCATGCTCCAGCGCCTCCCCAAGTCGGACGACACACACGGCGCGCGCATGTCCCTGTGGCGCGCGCTCGGGGACCTCTACCGGCAGGCGCTCAAGCACCCCGAGGGGGCGCTCATGGCGTACAAGGTGGTGGCGGCCGGCCTCCCGGACGACACCGCCGTGCAGGAGACCTACGCCGAGCTCGCCGCGGCCGCGCCGGGGAACGAGGAGGAGGCGACCCGCGCCTATCGCCGCGCGATCGGCGGCACCCAGACGCCGGGGAAGGTGGCCAACGCGCTGATGGTGCTCGCGGCCTCGCGGAAGGACTACGACAGCGCGTGGCTCGCCGCGCAGGTGTCCTCGGCGCTGCTCGGCGATGCGGGGGACGGCGAGAGGGAGATCCTCGCCAAGCTCGCGCCCTACGCGAAGAAGCGCGAGGCGGCGCAGGGACAGCTCACCGACCGGCTCTGGCACGAGCACCTGCTCCACCCGCACGCGCGGGGGCCCCTCGCGGAGATCCTCGCGCTGCTCTACACGCAGGCGGGCCAGCTGTACGCGGTGCCGTTCGACCGCTACGCCGTCAACCCGAAGAAGCACCGCATCGACGTGGCGGGCGCGCAGGAGTACCAGCTCCACCACCACCGGTCCGTGGCGCGGATGTTCGCGATGGAGGCGGTGGAGCTGTACTCGCCGTTCCTCGTGGCCACCCGTGAGCGCCTGGCCAAGCGCAGCGCGGAGCCGGCCCCCGAGCCGATGGTCAACGTGGAGCTGCTCCACACGCACCCGGTGAGCCTGAAGGTGGGCGGCAAGTTCTTCGGCGAGGCGGGCCAGAAGGAGGTGCAGTACCTGCTCGGCCGGGCCCTCGCGCTGCTGCGGCCGGAGCTGGTGCTCAGCCAGCGGCTGGCGCCCGAGCGGCTCGAGGCGGTGGTGCAGGCGGCCCTGTCCCTGGCGGCGCCCGGGTACCGCATCACGGCCAATCCGCAGGCCGTCGAGGCCGAGCGGCAGGCGCTGGGGCGGGTCCTCACGGAGCCTGCACGCGCGGCGCTGTCCCGCGCCGCACGGGCGTACCTGCCGCGGGCATCCCCCGCGGATGTGCGCGGCTACGCGGAGGCCGCGGAGCTGTCCGCGCTCCGAGCGGGCGTTCTCGCCGCCGGTGAGCTGGAGCCGGTGAAGCGGATGGTCCAGGGAGAGACGGGGGTCGCGTTCCGTGTCCAGGTGAAGACGAAGCTCCGGGAGCTGATGGTCTTCGCCCTGTCCGAGGACCTGCGTGCCCTCCGCGACGCGGTGGGGACGAGCGTGGAGGTACAGCTGCGCCGCTGACCGGGCCCCTTGCATTCCGGGAGCGCGATGCCAACTCTCCCGCTCGTCACCTCCAACGACCGCGCTCTCTCAACGTCCCCTCTCCCTCTGGGAGAGGGGTGGCCCAGACCCTCCGAAGGTCCCGCGCGTTCCACAGCGAGCGAGCGGCCGCAGTGCTGGTGCGGCGTTCTTGATCTACCCGGGGGCCACCTCTAGGCTCCGCCCCTGGATTTTCCTGCTTTTTCCCGAGGCTGGGGCCCGATGCGTTTCGTCTGCGACAGTTGCCGCACGCAGTACATGATCAGCGACGACAAGGTCGGCGCGAAGGGCATCAAGGTCCGGTGCAAGAAGTGCAGCTTCGTCATCTCGGTCCGCAGGCCCGAGGCGGCGGCGCAGCCGGACTTCGAGCGCACCCAGCTCGTGGCCAACCCGCTGGCCCAGGCAGACGCCGCGAGCAGTGGCAGCAGTGGCGAGGCTACGCCCCCTGACGGCTCACTGTTCGACGGTGCCACCGACGACGAGCTCGGCGCCGTCTTCGACCAGATGCTGAGCACCGGACCGCAGCAGATGTCCGGTGGGTCGGAGCCGAAGGGTGACGGAGAGGAGGCGCCGGAGGAGCGCGAGTCCCTCGAGAGCACGCGGATGCTGGACGTGGCCACGATGCAGCGGCTCGCGGACGAGTCCGCGCAGGACGCAGCCGCGGGCGAAGCCGCTCCGAGCGTCGAGTGGTACGTGGCCATCGACGACAAGCAGGTGGGACCGCTGGACCTGGACAAGGTGCGCGACCACTGGGAGCGCGGCGAGGTCGGACCGGACTCGCTCTGCTGGCGCGCGGGAATGGCGGACTGGCTGCCGCTGTCCGAGGTCTCCGAGCTGCAGCGGCACCTCGCGCCGCGGCCGGCGAAGCCTGTCATCTTCGCTCCCGAAGCTCCGGCGCCCGCGAGCACTCCCACAGCACACGTGGAGTCGGCGTTCGCCGCCAGTGCGCCCGTGAAGCCCGCGTCCGCCGCGCCGGCGAGTGACTCCGGCAAGTGGAAGCCCTCCGCGGCGAGCGGCCTCGCGTCGCTCGTGAAGGAGGAGATGGAAGCGCTGGCCAGGCCGCCCGCGCCGAAGGGCAGGGGAGCCGAGTCTGCGGCTGCGATGCCGGGCCTGCTCGACGTTCCGGTGTTGCAGCCATCGGCACCGCCCGTGGCCTCGATGGCTCAGGCTCCCGCGCAGCCGTTCGCGGCGGAGCCAGCGGCGTACGCTGCAGCGCCCGGGTACGCAGGTGCACCGGGGTACGCGCAGCAAGCGGGGTACTCCCCCGTGCCCTTCGCGACGCCGGGGAGGACGGCGTCGGGCGCGAAGTCGGGCCGCGGCCTGTACATCGGGCTTGCCGCCGGGGCACTGCTGATCGCTGTCGCGTCGCTGGCGTTCGTCATCGTCCCGAAGCTCGGTGAGGAGCCCGCGCCCTCAGCGCCCGTGGTGGCGCAGCAGGAGCCCCAGCCGCCGGCGCAGCCCGAGCTCCCGCGCGCGGAAGCTTCCGCAACGACTCCTGTTCAACCTCCCTCCGTGCCTCCCGCCGCCGTGCAGCCCGCTGCGGGCACCGTTGCTCCTGCGGGTCCGGTCGTCGCCCAGGCCCAGCCGGTGTCCGCGCCCGCCGCGGCGCCGACGGCTTTGCCTCCGACCCCGCCCGCGAAGCTGGCTGCCGCACCCGCAGTGGCGGAGGCTCCCGTGAAGGCCCCTGCGCTGCCCGAGGCGAGGCTGAGGACGGAGCTGGCGCGAGATGAAGAATCGAGGCGCGAGCGGCGCACCGAGCGTCTCCCGCCGCGTGAGACGGCCCGCCGCGAGGAGGCGCCGCCGCGTCTGGCCGAGCGCGAGGAGTCGAAGTCGGACGACCCGTTCGAGGACATCTTCGGACCACCGAAGTCCACGCCGAAGCGCGCCGAGCCGAAGCAGGAGAAGGCGGCGGTGTACGTGCCGCCGGCGCCGGGCAGCGTGGACATCCCGGAGACGCTGGGTCAGTCGGACATCATGCAGGTGGTGCTGGCCAACAAGTCGTCCATCGTGAAGTGCGTGCAGCAGCAGAAGGCAGCGGACCCGGACCTGAGCGGCAAGCTGGTGATGCGCTGGACGGTGCAGACGAGCGGCAGGGTGACCGGCGTCAGCTGCCAGTCGCCGGAGTTCAAGGACACGCAGATGGCCTCGTGCGTCGCGGGGCTCATCAAGTCGTGGAACTT
>JAKEEX010000778.1 GCA_022616315.1 Myxococcaceae bacterium | reverse complement strand
CTGTCCGTGCTCGCGGCGGCCCTGGAGCGCCTCACCGTCGAGCGGGTGGCTCTGAGGGCACAGTTGCGCGAGCTCGAGGAGGGGCTGGCGTTCTCCGAGGAAAGGCGGCGGGGGCTCGAGGACCAGAACGCCCACCTGGCCGCGCGTGAGCGTCAGCTCGAGGCCCTGCACAGCGAGCTTGCAGACGTGTGGTTCAACTCCGCCCTCTCGCGCGCGAAGCGCCGCAGCCAGCGCGCGTCCCCGGCTGCGCCGGTCCTGGGGGGCGCGGCCCCGGAGTCCGGGACTCCGTGAGGATGAGGTCCATGTCCCGCGGCTTCCTCTCCGTGCGCGTCTACCGCGCGGGCTTCCTCACGGTGCTCGCGCTGCTCTCCGGGGTGGTGCTCTTCACGCTGTGGAGCGAGGCCAGCATGGGAGACCGGCTGGACGCCCTCACGCAGCAGGCGCTCGAGCGGGCCCACCTCATCGGCACCATCCGCGTGAACGCGCTCTCGCTGGAGTCCGCCACCGAGGCGCACGTGCGCGCCACGGACGCCTCGGGGCGCGCCGACGCGGACGCGGTGATGGTGGAGATCCTCGAGGACATCCGCGGCGCCAGCGAGGCGTACACGCGCGAGCTGCCCCCGCGCGAGCGCGCCGCGTGGGAGCGCTTCAACGCGACTGCCAACGCCCTCGCCGCCCAGGTGCGGAAGGCCGTCACCTTCTCCAACCTGGAGAAGGCCGAGGAGGCGAGAGCGCACCTGGTGAAGGCCATCCGACCCCTCGCGGTGGAGCTGGACCGGCAGGCGGGACAGCTCGCCGAGGAGAACGCCAGCGAGACCCGCGCGCTCCTCGCAGAGATGGAGTCCCTGCGACTTCGCCACACGGCGGTGCGCGTGGGGGTGTTCCTGCTGGGGCTCCTGCTCTCGCTCGCGGTCGCCTGGCACATGACGGAGCGGCTGCGGCGGCAGGAGGAGACCATCCACGCGCAGCTCACCGAGCTGGACCGCCGCAACCAGGAACTGGACGCCTTCGCCATCCGCGTGGCGCACGACCTGGTGACGCCGCTGGCCCCCATGCGCGGCTACATCACCCTCATCCGCCGCACACCCGCCGGACAGGACGCGGGCGTGGCCGAGATGCTGACCTCGCTCGAGATGGGGGTGGGGCGGGTGAGTGGCCTGGTGGAGGCGCTCCTGCGCTTCAGCCGCGCGGGCCAGGCCCACGACAGCGTGGGCGAGCTGGACACCGCGGTGGGCGTGGTGCTGATGGAGCTGGACCAGGTGGCCGCGCGGGAGCGTGTGCGGCTGGAGCGGCAGCTCGAGGCCGGTGTGCGGGTGCTGTGCTCGCAGCAGCTCCTGCAGTCGGTGGCGCAGAACCTCCTGTCCAACGCGGTGAAGTACTCCGCGGGCCGCCCCGACGCGCGGGTGCTCGTGCGCCTGACGCGCGAAGGCGAGCTGGCGGTGCTCGAGGTGGACGACAACGGCCGGGGCATCGGCGCGGAGGCGCAGGCGAAGCTCTTCCAGCCCTTCTTCCGCGCCCGCGAGGTCCAGGCGTTGCCCGGCTACGGGCTGGGGCTCGCCACCGTGAAGCGCATCGTGGAGGGGCACCGCGGCACCATCTCCGTGCGCTCGGCGCCCGCGGAGGGCACGCGGGTGACGGTGCGGCTGCCGCTCGCGCCGGCCGGGGCCGTGTCTCGGGTGAGCAATGTGCCCCACAGCGTGGTGCGGGTAGACGGCGCCTCCACGGCGTGAGCTTCCTCTCCCCTCAACAACGCCGTCGGCGAGGTCAACGAGGTCTTCCAGGCCACCCTGGGCGCCAAGATCTGACGGCCCTCCCGGGCTGACACCGGCGAGCCTCTCTCGCCGCTCCTCATGGGGCGGTGGGTGGGGCTCGTGGAGTTTTTGGGTGGTAGATCCTTCAGAACCGTTTGGTCAGGAGGATTCGGGTAGCCTGCTGCGCGCCCCTCACCGAAGGGAGAACCCAGCCATGCCGTCTCGCCGCCTCGTTGCTCAGCTCCTGTGGGTTGCGTGGCTCGGCAATGCCGCATGTGGCTCTCCACTGGCCGCCTGGGAAGAGGCTGCGGGAGGTTCGAGCAGTCGGGCCGTCTGTGCCAATCGGGCTGCGGCGCAGTGTGGCCCCGCGTGCCCGTCGAACGAGCTCTGCTTCACCCAGGTGAGCTGTGGGCTCTTACCCGACGGCGGGAGCGTGTGCACGGATACGGGAGGCGTCGGTGGCGACGACCGCTGCCATCGCTCCTGCCAGCTGGACGGAGAGTCGTGTCCGGCGGGTGAGGTCTGTCGCCAGCGTCCGTTCTTCGCGTGTACGGACTTCAACGGCTGGCCTGAAGGCCACGGTCTTTGCCTCCCGTCCGAGGAGTGATGAGCGCTACGCCGCTTCCGTACTCGTGGTCCGCCGCCACGAAGCTGCTCGCGTCGGGCCACACCAAGGAGACGCTGTTGACGGGCCCGTCGTTGTCATGCGGGCGCAGCGCGTGCGCGCGCTGAGCAACGTGCCTCACAGCGTGGTGCGGGTGGACGGCGCTTCCACGGCGTGAGCTCGACCTCTCACCCGGGGCCGCGAGTGGCTGTCACGGACGTCTGGGCTTGCTCCGTGGACTGACCCGAGTGGCGCGCACCTTGCGCTTGCGGGCAGCGGTCGCGCGACGTTTACGGACCTCGCGGCGTCTCTCGCCCGAACCTCCCGTGCGCGGCAGCCCGAGGCCGGCGCGCACCTCATCCAGCCCCAGGCGCGGGCCGGTGGAGCCGCGCCGCTCCTCCACCCACTTCCAGAAGTCGGGGCTCTGCATGAGGAACACCTCCTCCATGTCGTACCCGTCCACGCCGAGCACCACGGCTGCAGGGCGCCCATGGCGGGTGATGAGGACGGCATTCTCCTGGGCTTCATCGACGAGCCCGCTCAAGCCCTGCTTCGCGTCTCTCAGCGGAACGACTCTCACAGGATCTCCTCCGTGCGCTTGCGCCCCTTCTGTCTCACCGCTGCCACCACCACGACACGTCCCGCCTTATCGACGTCG
>JAKEEX010000777.1 GCA_022616315.1 Myxococcaceae bacterium | reverse complement strand
TCGCCACCTCGGGGTAGCAGTAGGTGGCCGAGGGAGTCAGGTCGTAGTTGATGGCCTGGGGCTCCTTCCCCGCGATGTGCTCCACCGCGACGATGCCCTCCGCGCTCGCCACGTGCGCGAGCATGGCGGACGGAACGATGTCACCGATGGCGTACACGTTCGGCTCGCTCGTCCGCATCATCGCGTCCACATTGATGAAGCCGCGGTCGGTCTTGATGTTGGTCTTGTCCAGGCCGATGTCCTCGGTCACCGGCGCGCGGCCCACCGCGGAGAGGAGGGTCTCCGCCTCCAGCGTCTTCTTCTGGCCGCCCACGTCCATGGTGACGCGCACGCCGCTGGCGGTGGTCTCCACCGTCTCCACCTTGGCGCCGAGCTCGAGGGCGATCTTGCGCTTGCGGAAGGCCTTCTCGATCTCCTTCGAGATGTCCTCGTCCTCGATGGGCAGCATGCGCGGCAGGTACTCCACCAGCGTCACCTGGCTGCCCATGTGCGCGAAGACGGAGGCGAACTCGCAGCCCACCGCGCCCGCGCCGAGCACGATGAGACTCTTCGGGATGCTCTGGATCTCCAGCACCGAGTCGCTGTTGAGCACGCGCTTGTGGTCCACCTTCACGCTGGGAAGGGACTTGGGCACGGAACCCGTGGCGAGCAGGACGTTCTTCGTCGCGAGCTCCTGCTTGGAGCCGTCATCGGCGGTGACCACCACCTTGCCCTTGCCGGCGATGCGGCCGGTGCCGCGCACCACGGTCACCTTGTTCTTCTTCATCAGGTAGTCGATGCCGTTGGCACCCTTGGTGACCACCTTGTCCTTGTGCTTGAGCACCTGGGCCCAGTTGACCGCAGGGCTCTTCAGGTCGATGCCGAAGTCGGCCGCCTCGAGGATGTGCGCGTAGAGCTCCGCGCTGTAGAGGAAGGACTTGGTGGGGATGCAGCCGCGGTACAGGCACGTGCCACCCAGGCGCTTGTCCTTCTCCACGAGCGCCGTCTTCAGGCCGAGCTGGCCCGCGCGGATGGCCGCCACGTAGCCGCCAGGGCCCGAACCGATGATCACCACGTCGAACGTCTCAGCCACGAAGCGCCTCCAGGCGGAAAGTCCAGCGAACCGCGGGGGCAGATACCCCCCGGCCCCCCTCGAATCAAGCCTCTTGCAGCGGGAGCACGAACGGCGCTTGATCAGGCACCCTGCCCCCCATCCCCATGCAACGCGCCCGCGCCCCCCGTTTCCCGCTGAGGACCCTCCTCCTGATGCTCCTCGCCCTGGGGGCGTTCGTGCGGTTCTGGTGTGCGTCCCACCCTTCCCGCCCCGCGGCGGAGCGCGCGCCCGTCCCGGCGGAGGAGCGCGGACGCGTGGTCATCGTGCCCATGCCGCGACCCGTGACGCAGGACGCCGGACAGCACTGAACCCCTCCACGGCGTGACGTCTTGCGTCGCGCCGGACGCTCTGGGACAAGGCCGGCCATGACAACGCCCGTGTCGTCGAAGCCCGAGGTGCTCGTCATCGGCGGTGGCGTGATGGGGTGCGGCATCGCGCTGCGGCTCGCGCAGGCGGGCGCTGGCGTGACGGTGCTCGAGCGCGCCATCCCGGGCGCGGAGGCGAGCAGCGCCGCCGCAGGCATCCTCGCGCCGCAGAAGGAGGCGACAGGGCCTGGGCCCTTCCTCGAGCTGTGCCTCAGGAGCCGCGGCCTGTACCCGGATTTCGCGCGCGAGCTCGAGGAGCTCAGCGGCGTGAGCATCGGCTACCGCCCGTGCGGGGTGCTGCAGGTGGCGTTCGACGCGGACGAGGCACTTCGGCTGAAGTCCACCGTGGCGTGGCAGCACGACTCGGGGCTGCGCGCGGAGCTCCTCACGCCCTCGGACGCGCGCGCGCTGGAGCCGGGGCTCGCGCCGGACGTGGTGGCCGCCGTGTCCTTTCCGGACGACCACCAGGTGGACAACCGCCTGCTCGTCCGCGCGCTCTCCATGGCCGCGGCACGCGTGGGCGCGCGCTTCCGCACCGGCTACGTGCGTGGGCTTCGTGAGGAGTCAGGGCGCGTGGTGGGCGTGGACCTGGACGGGGAGACGCTTCGTGCAGACATGGTGGTGCTCGCCGCGGGCTCGTGGTCCGGCCTCGTCCACGGCGGTCCGCTGGACCCGCGCACCGTGCGGCCTGCGCGCGGACAGATGGTGATGCTCCAGACACGCCTGCCGGTGCTTCAGCGCGTGCTCTTCAGCGCGAAGGGCTACCTGGTGCCGCGCGCGGACGGGAGCGTCATCGCAGGGAGCACCATGGAGCTGGTGGGCTTCGACAAGCAGGTGACCGCGGAGGGCATGGCGCGCATCCTGGGCATGGCGCTCGAGCTGTGCCCCGCGCTGGCTGGCGCGCCCATCCAGGAGTTCTGGGCCGGCTTTCGCCCCTACACAGAGGACCACCTTCCCATCCTCGGCCCGGGGCCCCTGCCCGGCCTCGTGCTCGCGACGGGCCACTTCCGCAACGGCATCCTGCTCGCGCCCATCACGGCGCGGCTCGTGGCGCAGCTCGTCCTGGGCGAGCGGCCCGAGGTGGAGCTGGGGCCGTTCCGGTTCGACCGCTTCCCGACCCTTCCGGCTTGAGCAACCGGTCCGCGGTGTGCGGGCCCTGTGTCGGAAGCAACCCGCGTGTTGGCGCCCACCCCCTCGAATTTCATAGAGTCCGCGCCGTGGAAGCCCTCCCCCCTGCGCCGCCCCGAATCCTCATCGTCGACGACGACGAGTCGGTCCGAGACGTCATCTCCGTGCTGCTCCGCGAGGAGGGCTACAACTGCCTGACCTCGCCGTCCGCGGAGCTGGCGCTCTCGCTCGTGGGCGCGGAGGAGACTCCGCTCGTCATCAGCGACATGAAGATGCCGGGGAGGGACGGCCTGTGGCTCCTGGAGAACCTTCGGGACAGCCACCCGGACACCTCCGTCATCATGCTGACCGGCTTCGGGGACACCGAGGCCGCGGTGGACTGCCTGCGGCGCGGAGCGGTGGACTACCTCCTCAAGCCGCCGAAGCTGACGGACCTCATCCGCGCCATCGAGCGGGCACTCGCGAAGCGGCGCATCGAGCTCGCGCGCAAGCGCTACCAGAAGAAGCTCGAGCGCAAGGTGCGCGACCGCACCACCGAGCTGCGCGTGGCGCTGCGCGACATCGCGGACACGTACGAGAAGACGCTGCTGGCGCTCGTGGCAGCGCTCGACGCGCGCGAGCACGAGACGTCCGACCACTCGCAGCGGGTGGTGAAGTACACGGTGGCCATCGCCGAGAGGCTGGGCATCCAGGGCCAGGAGCTCGAGGAGATTGGACGCGGCGCGCTCCTGCACGACATCGGGAAGATCGGCGTGCCGGACGCGGTGCTCCTCAAGCCGGGCAAGCTCACTCCGGACGAGTGGGCGGAGATGCGCCGGCATCCGGAGATCGGCTTCCAGATGATCCACGCCATCCCGTTCCTGGCCACGCCGGCGCAGATCGTCCTCTCGCACCAGGAGCGCTACGACGGCCGCGGCTACCCGCGGAACCTCGAGCGGGATCACATCCACATCGGTGCGCGCATCTTCGCGGTGGCGGACACGCTGGACGCCATGACCAGCGACCGGCCCTATCGCATGGGCACCTCCTTCGGCACCGCCATCCAGGAGATCGAGCGCTGCGCGGGGACCCAGTTCGACCCCGAGGTGGTGCGCGCGTTCCTCTCGCTCGGTGAGGAGGGCCTCGTGCGCATCAAGCGGGAGATGTTGATGCACGGCGTGACGCCGGTGGCCGAGGCCGTGCGCGCGGCGAGCGAGGCGGAGCAGGCCTTCCACGACTCCGTGGACGGCGCCGAGGAGCTCCTCCTGCACGAGCCCGACGCCCCCCTCGCGCGAGGCATGGCGCGTCGGGCCCGCTGAGCACCGTGCACACCGCAGGCGCAGGCGCCCCTGACTTCGCCTCTCCCCCCGGGAGAGGGACAGGGTGAGGGGCCGTGCGCCAGGGACGCGCTACTTCACCAGGCGGAGCGTGAACGGGTACCTGTAGTACTCGCCCTCGTTTGCCTTCAGCCCGGCGATGATGGCGAACACGATGCTCGCCCCCGCAATGGCCAGGAGCATCAGGATGCCGATGCCCAGGCAGATGAGGATCGCCGAGCCCGCTGCCGCGATCATCAGCGTGATCTGGAAGTTGAGCGACTCCACGGCGTGGTAGCGGATGTAGGCCGAGTCCTTCCCCTTGGTGAGGAGGAGGAACAGCGGCACGGCCCAGCCGAGGAAGCCCGCCCCGACGACGATGCCGGCAATCGTGCCCAGGTGCGCGAGCATCCCCATCGTCTTCTCGTCACTCGTGGGCGCGACCGTGGCAGTCAGCGGCCCCCCGGTCCCTGCGACATAGCTGCCCACCGACTGCCCCTGGTTCATCGGATCCATCCGTGACTCTCCTCTTGGCGAGGCGCAGCGCGGGCGCCTCTCGGAGCCCGGTTCTGCCACCAGGCCCCGCCCCTTGTCACGTCGCGGACAGTCTCCGAACGCACCGCGGCGACAGGTGGGCGCCCGGCGGCCCCGGGTGGCCCCTCAGCGGTAAAGCTCCCCGCCGGACCTGCGGAACTCCTCGGCCTTCTCGGCCAGCCCCTTCTCCACCGCTGCCTGCTCGGAGGAGCCCATGGCCGCCGCTGCGTCGCGCACGTCCTGGGTGATCTTCATGGAGCAGAAGTTCGGGCCGCACATGGAGCAGAAGTGCGCCACCTTGGCGCCCTCCGCGGGGAGCGTCGCGTCGTGGAAGGCCCGCGCCTTCTCCGGGTCCAGCGAGAGGTTGAACTGGTCCTCCCAGCGGAACTCGAAGCGCGCCTTCGACAGCGCGTTGTCACGCGCCTGGGCGCCCGGGTGGCCCTTGGCCAGGTCCGCCGCGTGGGCGGCAATCCTGTACGTGATGACGCCCTCGCGCACGTCCTCCCGGTCCGGAAGGCCGAGGTGCTCCTTCGGGGTGACGTAGCAGAGCATGGCCGTGCCGTACCAGCCGATCATCGCCGCGCCGATGCCGCTGGTGATGTGGTCGTACCCTGGCGCGATGTCCGTGGTGAGGGGCCCGAGCGTGTAGAACGGTGCCTCCCCGCACGTGGCCAGCTGCTTCGTCATGTTCTCGTGGATGAGGTGCATGGGCACGTGGCCCGGGCCCTCGATCATCACCTGCACGTCGTGCTTCCACGCGAGCTTCGTCAGCTCGCCGAGCGTCTCGAGCTCCCCGAACTGCGCCGCGTCGTTCGCGTCCGCGATGCTCCCGGGGCGCAGGCCGTCCCCCAGGGAGAAGGACACGTCGTACGCCTTCATGATCTCGCAGATCTCCTCGAAGTGCGTGTAGAGGAAGTTCTCCTGGTGGTGGGCGAGGCACCACTTGGCGAGGATGCTCCCTCCGCGGCTGACGATGCCGGTGACGCGCTTCGCGGTGAGCGGCACGTAGCGCAGGAGCACGCCGGCGTGGATGGTGAAGTAGTCCACCCCCTGCTCCGCCTGCTCCACGAGCGTGTCGCGGAAGAGCTCCCACGTGAGCTCCTCGGCCTTGCCACCCACCTTCTCCAGCGCCTGGTAGATGGGCACGGTTCCGATGGGCGCGGGGCTGTTGCGGAGGATCCACTCGCGCGTCTCGTGGATGTTCCTCCCCGTGGAGAGGTCCATCACCGTGTCCGCGCCCCAGCGGATGGACCAGACGAGCTTCTCCACCTCCTCCTCGATGGAGGAGGTGACCGCGGAGTTGCCGATGTTGGCGTTGATCTTCACCAGGAAGTTGCGGCCGATGATCATCGGCTCGAGCTCCGGGTGGTTGATGTTCGCGGGGATGATGGCGCGGCCACGCGCCACCTCGTCGCGCACGAACTCGGGGGTGATGGCCCTGGGGATGCTCGCACCGAATGACTGGCCTGGATGCTGGGCCGCGTAGGCCGCCTCCACGCGCAGGGCCTCGCGGAGCGCCACGGCCTCCATCTCGGGCGTGATGATGCCCCGCCGGGCGTAGTGCATCTGGGTGACGTTGGCGCCCGTGCGCGCACGTCGCGGCGAGCGGAGATGCGGGAAGCGCAGCCCGGCGAGGCGTGGGTCGCTCTCGCGCTCGCGGCCGAACGCGCTGCTTGTGCCCGTGAGCGTCTCCGTGTCTCCGCGAGCGGCAAGCCATTCCTCACGCGTCTGGCGCGAGAGGCCCTGGCGCAGGTCGATCCGCGCCTGTGGATCCGTGTAGGGGCCGCTCGTGTCGTAGACGACGACGGGTGGGTTCTCGCGCAGGACGCCTCCCGCCGTGCGCGTGGGGGTCTGCGCGATCTCCCTCATGGGCACGCGCACCGAGGGATGCAGCATCCCGGCCACGTACACCTTGCGGGACGCCGGCAGCGGTCCGTGCGTGATGCCGGTGAGGACCTGCTCGTCGACGTGAAGCTTGCGGGACGCTCCGCTCATGGGCGCTTTCCTCCGCCGGTATGATCCGGGTCAGGTTCGAGGGTTCGGCCGCCCGTGCTGCGGCCCTCTCAGCCCCTGCGGAGGGGCGCCCCTAGCGAGACAGCAGGCGAGCAAACACCACGGCGGCACAGGTGGTGTCAACGCCTGGCTGTGGCGCGTGCCGGCGGCCGACCCTCGAAAACGAAGAAGGGCCCCGGTCACGGAACCGGAGCCCTCCCCAGTGCTGTTCCACTTGAGCCGGCGGTCAGGATTGAACTGACGACCTATGGTTTACGAAACCATTGCTCTGCCACTGAGCTACGCCGGCGCGCGCGGCGCGTCGAGTAACACAGGCCCTCCAGGCGGGCAAAAGGATTCTTCCGGAGCCCTGAGGCGTGGGCCCGCCCGGCTGCCTGTCCATGTGACACGACGCGTTGCCTAAGTAGGCGAGTTTCCAGGCGGAAACGCGCCGGACAGTCGTTGACCCTGGTTCCCGGTGGAGCCTATAGGTGCCGCCGGCTTCAACCGCACCAAAGCCCCCGTCCCACGGTGGGATGGGGACAGACGAGGCACCCATGCCGACCGAAGAGAATTACATGCGCGCCCCGGCGCCCACGCCCAAGCGCACCGTCTACACCGAGGCGATGGAGATCTTTCACCGCGCGTCCGACCTCATCGGTCTGGACAGCCGCGTGCGTCTCGAGCTCGAGGAGCCGGACTACGAGCACATCTTCTACGTCACGGCCAAGCTCAAGGACCGTCTCGTCCCGCTGAACCCCGAGGAGGCGAAGCAGTTCTCGGACCTCCCCATCAGCCAGATCCGCAACTCCGAGGGTCTGGAGCGCCTGGCCAACGGGAAGATCCTCCTCAACGGTCGCGCGCTGCTCGGCAGCGACGTGTCCGTCCGCCGCGGCCACCTGCGCATGCCGGACGGCAGCGTCTACCAGCTGGTTCCCGGTGACTCGCAGCGCTTCAAGGCGTACCGCGTGCAGCACAACCAGGCACGCGGCCCCTACAAGGGCGGCATCCGCTACCACCGCGAGGTGAGCCTGGACCTGTTCAAGGCCC
>JAKEEX010000776.1 GCA_022616315.1 Myxococcaceae bacterium | reverse complement strand
GTGAGACGACGACGGCGTTGCGTGGCAGGTTCGGACGCAGCGCCTCGGCGAGGATTCCCACGGCGCTGAGGTGCTCGGCTGGGACGCGGAAGCAGCCCTCCACCGCGGGGCTGTGCAGGTCCACCGTGACGAGCCCGTCCAGCCCTCCGGCTTGCAGCAGGTCTGCCACGAGGCGGGCTCCGAGCGGCGCGCCGGTCTCCTCACGCCGGTCCTGCCGTGCGTACGCGAGGTAGGGAACGAGGGCGCGGATGCGGTAGGCCCCTGCCCGCCGGCATGCGTCCGCGAGGAGGAGCAGCTCCAGGAGGTGCTCGCCGGCCGGCGGCGCGAGGGGCTGCAGGAGCCACACGTCCTCGCCGCGAACGTCCGTCTCGAGCTCCACGTCGTGTTCACCGTCCGGGAAGCGGTCCACGCGACAGGCGCCCAGCCCGACGCCGAGTGCAGCAGCCACCGCTTCGCCCAGGCGCGGGTGGGCCGAGCCAGAGAAGAGCTTCACGCGCATGCGAACCCCCGACTCGCTCCGCCGCTCCCGTCCGGGCCGATGTGCACCCGGAGGGCCGTCAGAAGGGCATCTGGAACTGGCTTCCGTCCTTGCCCTCGAGCATCAGCTGCGGAACGTCCCCTGCGCCCAGTCCGAGCCGCGCCCTGGGAAGTCCCTGCCCGTCCAGGAGCTCGAGCCCCGGTGCGGCGCTGCCCGCGACCAGCACCGCGCGCGGACGGCCCAGAGGGTCCGCGAGCGCCAGCCGCGCCGAGCCGTCCGGGAGCGTGGCCAGGGTGAAGACGTCCGAGCCGCTCGGCGTGGCCAGGGAGAGGCGCACGCCCTCCGCGCCGTAGACGCTGAGGTCCGCGAGGGCCTGGCCCTCCGTGCCCGCGAGCCGCACCTGGGGCGAGCCGTCTCCGCCGAGCCCCACCCGGAGCCGCGGCGCCCCCTTCGCGTCCATCAACACGAGCTCCCCTTCACCCCCGGTGCCGGTGCGCAAGGCAGCGCGCGTCCGGCCGTCCTCACCCACCAGCGTGAGGCCGCGCACCTGCACCTCGGCGTCGCCGCTCCAGGTGCGGAGGCCCAGCGCGGTGCTCGTGAGCAGCAGGGCCGCCACCAGCGCCAGGGTCCAGCGCTGCAGTCGGGCGTACCGGCGCTCGAGGAGGGAGAGGCGTGCGTCGAGGGAGTCCATGTGTGCCTTCTCCGTGGAGGGCGGACCTTCGGGTGAGAGGATGCCCCGCACGCGAGGCGGGCGCCACCGCGGCTTCCAGCGCATGTGCGGTGAGCACCCACCGTGAGCGCATGGCTCCTTCGCATTGAACGAAGCCGCCTCCAGAGTCAGTCTGAGGCCAAAGACGTTGACGTTGACGTTGACGTTGACGTTGACGTTGACGTTGACGTTGACGTGGACGGCGACGTGGACGGCGACGTGGACGGCGACGTGGACGGCGACGGCGACACCCCCGACCCGCAAGACACACCGCACCCGTCAGGCCCGTCACGCTCGCAGCGTCCTTCGCGGGCAGGGCCGGTGCACAGCGAAGGCGAAGCGAGGCGAGACGTGAAGACGGCGTTGCTGCGGGTGCGTGAGCTGACGGGCGGGCTGCCACGGGCTTACTGGTTCGTGTGGGTGGGGACGCTGGTGAACCGGATGGGCGGCTTCGTGGCGCCCTTCCTCTCGCTCTACCTCACGCAGGAGCGCGGCCTCACGGTGGAGGCGGTGGGGAAGGTGGTGGCCTGCTTCGGCGCCGGCGCGGTCCTCGGCGGCCTGGCGGGCGGTGCGCTCGCCGACCGCATCGGGCGCCGGCGCACCATGCTGCTCGCGCTCGCGGGCTCGGCCTCCGTCATGCTCGCGCTGGGCGCGGTCCGCAGCGTGCCGCTCATCGTCCTCGCGGCCTTCCTCCTGGGCTTCCTCTCGGACCTGTACCGCCCCGCGGTGCAGGCGATGATTGCGGACCTCGTCCCGCCCGAGCATCGGCTGCGTGCGTTCTCCCTGTACTACTGGGCCATCAACGCGGGCTACGCGGTGGCCGCGCCCGCGGCGGGGGCCCTGGCCAGCCTCAGCTTCCCCGCGCTCTTCCGGGTGGATGCCGCCGCCACGCTGGCGTGCGCTGCGCTGCTGTGGTGGCGGGTTCCGGAGTCACGCGCGACGACGCTCTCCCCGCGCCCGGAGGTGCGGAGCGGGGAGGAGGAGCCCGGCTTCTCCGCGGTGCTCGCGGACGGCGTCTTCCTCTCCTTCGTCGCGCTCCAGTTCCTGCTCGCGACGCTCTTCTTCCAGCTGAGCACCACGCTGCCGCTGCAGCTGCGCGCGCAGGGGCTGACACCCGGCGAGTTCGGCCGGGTGATGATGGTGAACGGCCTGCTCATCGTGGTGCTCCAGCCCTTCGCGCTCGGCGTCGTCCGGCGGTTCCGGCGCTCCCACGTGCTGGCGGTGGCGGGGCTCCTGGTGGGCGCGGGCCTCTGGTTCCACGGGAGCATGGCGAGCGTGGTGGGCCACCAGCTGGCGGTGGCGCTGTGGACGCTGGGCGAGATTGCCAACGCACCGACGGCCTCCTCCGTCGTGGCGGACCTCGCGCCGCCCCAGCTCCGCGGGCGCTATCAGGGCGTCTTCACCATGTCCTTCAGCCTGGGGATGCTCGTCGCGCCGCTGGGCGGCACGTCCATCCTCGGAAGCTGGGGACCGGGCGCCCTGTGGAGAGGCTGCCTCGCGGTGGGGGTGGTCCTCTGCGTCGGCCACCTCCTCATCGCGGGGGCACGCCAGCGCAGGATGGCCGGGCTTCGTGGACCGGGCATCCTGCTGGAGTAGGCGCAGCGGTGGGGCGTGGGGTGCTCGCGCTCACTCCACCGGCGACTGCCGCGGAAGGCC
>JAKEEX010000775.1 GCA_022616315.1 Myxococcaceae bacterium | reverse complement strand
GCAGAACAAGCTCGACGTCGCGCAGGCCGCGGGGCTGAACAACATCAGCGTGGTGAACAACGACGATGGCAGCGGCAAGGGCATGGCGGTGTACGCCATCGACCTGAGCCAGTGAGCCACCCGGGCCGGTCATGCTGAAGCGTCCGGTGACCGCCGCGATCTCCGTCGCGGCGGCAGTCCTCGTCCTCTTCCTCGTCCTCTCCCTCGGCGTGGACCTGCGCCGGGCCGTGCGTGAGGCCTCACGCATCACCGCGCTCGGGGCCAGGGCCTACGCCGGGCATGAGCTGAGGGCGCGGCTGGAGCTGCACCTGCTGGCCCTCGCGGGGCGGACCGACGCGAGCCTGATGATTGGCGAGGCGACCTTGGACGGCGCCGCGGGCGTCCCTCCCTCGGAGGGGCTGCCCTACCTGCGCCGGGCAGCGGAGGCGGGGGACCGGAGGGCGCAGCTCGTCCTCGGCAAGGCGCTCCTGCACGGACGGGGCGGCATCGCCAGGGAGCCCGCAGAGGCCGGCCGGTGGCTCCGGGCGGCGGCGGAGGCAGGGGACCCCGCCGCGGCCTATTACCTGGGCGTGCTGTTCCGCACGCCTGGAGCTCCAGGACACTCCCTGAGCGCGGCCATCCCCTGGCTGCAGCGGGCAGCCGACCAGCACCTGCCGGCCGCGCTGTTCGTGCTCGGCAACGCATACCGCTCCGGGGAGGGCGTCGCGGTGGACGAGCACAAGGCGCTCGAGTGCTACACCGAGGCCGCCGAGCTGGACCATCCCGAGTCCATCCAGGCCCTCGCCATGGCGTACCTGGGTGGTGAGCTGGGGCTCACCCGGGACGAGGCCATGGCCGGCGAGCTCCTGCGCGACCTCGAGCATGCCATCCGCGACGCGCCGCAGGGGCCCTGAGCGACTGCAACGCATGTCGAGTGCAGGCCCAAGAGGGGCCCTGTTGGGCGCAGGATTCTCCTCACTGTGCTCGGCAGCGTGAGGTCGGCGTGTCGTTGATGCTGGCCTCCTTCGCTCGCGGGCTGCTTCCCGTCCAGGGCCTCGCGCTCACGGGCGAGGCCAACGTGGGCGGCTTCGTGTTGCCAGCCGCGGGCTACCGGCTGAGCTTCTGATCCGCTGCCCGGGGGCCCGGTGAGGACTCCCTTCCGCCTGCGCTGCCGGGCGCCTAGAATCGCGCCATCCAAGAGGGGCGCTCGGAGCCCGCGCAGCGGCTTTCTGGACTTGCGCACACCGATGCCCCCACCCCCACTGCGACGCCTCCTGCTCCTCCTGCTCGGCCTGCTCGCTGCGTGCCACGGCTCGAGTCAGGTCACCACCGCCACCGGACCGTGGCCGACCGACGGCGGCCCCGACGTCCCGCGCCTCGACTCCCTCCAGCCGGACTCGGTAGAGGCGGGCGTGGGGGCGGTGACGCTCACCCTGCGCGGCGGCGGCTTCACCCAGGACAGCGAGGTGCAGTTCGACGAAGCGACAGTGGCTGCCACCTTCGTCGGCGCGGACGCGCTGCAGGTGGAGCTCGCGGCGGCAATCACCTCCATGGGGGCGACACACCAGGTCCGTGTCCTCGTGCCAGGCACAGGGACGACCCCGGAGCGCGCCTTCACGGTGGCATGGCCATCGCCCCGCCTCACGAGCCTGAGCCCCTCAGAGGTGGCCACCGAGGGAGCCGCCTTCACACTCCATCTCCACGGGACCGGCTTCGCGGACGTCTCGGCGGTGCGTCTCGATGGCGTCCCGCTGGCGACGCGCTTCGTGGACAGCACCCACCTGACGGCGCAGGTCCCCACCCTCTCCACGCCGGCCAGCCTCCCGGTTCTCGTCGAGACTTCCACCCCGGGCGGCGGACGCAGCGAGAGCCTCACCCTGCGCGCGGTGGTGACGTCCCTCCCCACCGTCACCGGGCTGGCACCGGAGATCGCGCCCGCGGAGAGTCCGTTCGACCTCACCGTGACGGGCTCGGGCTACGTCTGCACCGGGAGCAAGGCGCAGGTGCTGCTGGACACGAGCGCGCTGGCACCCTCCATCTGTGAGCCCACCCGGCTGGTGGTGAACGCCCCGCCCACGCCTGCGGGCAGCGACCCCGTGCGGGTGCGCAACCCCTCCGGCACCGAGAGCAACGCCCTCACGCTCACGGTCGCCGCCGCCAACCCGCGCCCCGTGCTCTCCGGCCTCTCCCCGGCGAGCGCCGCCACGGGCGGCACCGCCTTCACCCTCGGGGCCACCGGCACGAACTTCGTCCCGGGCGCCACGCTCCGCTTCGACGGCCGGCAGCGCGCCACCACCTTTGTGAGCAGCACGCAGCTGGAGGCGACGGCGCTGGCCTCGGACATCGCCACCGCGGGCACCTTCCCCGTCACTGTCGTCAACCCCGAGCCCGGCGGCGGGACGAGCAACGCGCTCGACTTCCCCGTGCAGACGCTCAACCCACGGCCCTCGGTCAGCGCGCTCTCCCCGTGCGGGACGGTCGCGGGGAGCGGGCCCCT
>JAKEEX010000116.1 GCA_022616315.1 Myxococcaceae bacterium | reverse complement strand
TCGTCCGTCTTGGCCCACACCACGGCGACGTCCGCGAAGGTGCCGTTGGTGATCCACGCCTTGGAGCCGTTGAGGACCCACGCGTCGCCGTCGCGCATCGCACGGGTGCGCATGGCGCCTGGGTTGGAGCCGGCCTCGGGCTCGGTGAGCCCGAAGCAGCCGATGAGCTCACCGCGCGCCATGGCGGGCAAGAAGCGCTGCTTCTGCGCCTCGCTGCCGTAGGCGTGGATGGGGTACATGCTGAGGGAGCCCTGGACGCTCGCGAAGGAGCGCAGGCCCGAGTCCCCGCGCTCCAGCTCCTGAAGCACGAGCCCGTAGGCCACCGAGCTCATCCCCGCGCAGCCGTAGCCCTCCAGGTTCGCGCCCAGCACGCCCATCTGCGCGAGCCGCGGGATGACCTGCGCGGGGAAGGTGCCCGCGCGGAAGTGCTCGGCGACGATGGGGAGGAACTCGCGGTCCACGAAGGCGGCGACGGTGTCGCGGGAGGCCTTCTCCTCCGCGCTGAGCAGGTCGTCGATTCGGTACAGGTCGGTCACGGGGGCGCGGGACATGGTGGAGGGCGAGGCTGACGGAAGGCCATGCCCCGCGCAACCGCCGCGCGCCGTGCTACCAGAGGGGCTGAGCGTGCTTGCGGGACGGCGCTTCCACCTCCCGCGCCAGCTGCTCCCAGACCGCATCCACGCCGCCGTCCTCGCGTGGGGCGGTGGAGCGCAGGAGTGCGGCCCATGCGGCGGGCTCGCGGCGACCGTGTGCCCAGGGCTCGCCGCCCGTGGCCAGGACGAGGCCCCGGAGCTCGAGCACCTGGAACGAGAAGAAGCGGCGGAAGCGCGCGTCCTGGAGCGGCTCGTCCACGAGGGAGAGGGCCACGCCGGCGCCGCGGCACCGCTCGAGCGCCGCGGGAACCTCGGAGGAGCTCAGCTTCTCTGCCGCAAGTCCTGCGCAGTCGTGCGACAGCACCGTGAGCATCCGCTTCGCTGCGGACTCCTGGCCCCCCGCGAGCAGCGCCTCACGTGCGCGCTGGACGCGTTCGTGCGCCTGGACGCAGGCGGTGTTGTCTGCGCTCCGGCAGGCTTGGAGCCGCTCGGGCGTCGAGGGGAAGTCCGCCGCGAGGTAAGCCGCGAGATCGCGGAAGAGCACGTCGGAAGTCACCGGCGCGTTCGACGACGGCCCACCCGTGCAAGCAATGATGAAGACGCCTGCAAGGAGCGGAACGTGGAGGCGTGAGGATGGGGACGGGATCGGAGCGCTCACGGGGCGCTCGTATGCCCTGCTCGCCGGTTTCGCGCCAGTCCGGGGTGCGTTGGACGGCGTCGATCCCCCAGTCCTGGCGTAGGTGCTGACTCCTGTCCGCTCGCCTGGCTGCCGGCCGCGATTCGCACTTCAACTGATGGAGAGCAGTTCGGGCGGCTCCGCGATGTCGAGCGCCCAGGTGAGTGCACCGGCGAGCCAGACGGCTTCCACGGAAGACTCGAGCTTGCGCACCACCCTCACACGCTCGCCCTTGCGAGTGCAGGCGACCACTTCGAAGTAGGGGGAGGGGTAGTCGCTTCGGTCGCGCTCGAAGAAGGGGCGCGCGCGCACGTCGATGCGGAGCTGGCGAATGTCGCCGCCCTCCAGATGCCGGCGGCAAAGAATGAATGGTCCTGAGCGGACAGTCAGCACGCGACCGGCGATGCCCACGGTCGTCAAGCCAGCGATGAGCGCCCAGAACGCAGGCGGGAGCTCTTGGGGAGGCCTCTCCCCCATGAGCGTGTGCCACGTCACATGCAGGCCCCCTCCCTGAGTGGTGCGCACCGAGAATTGCTTGGGAGGCAAGACTTCGAGATGCGGGCCTCCGGTGTTGGCCCATGCAATCAACTTCTTGCACCCGCCGCACCAGGAGGAAGCGCGCACCGAATCCCCGTCCTGGAACTGCAACAACGTGGAGCAGTCCGGACAGCAGAGCCCCATATTCGCGACATGCGTCCCTCCAGCCTGGAGGGACTGCAGCAGCCGGGAGACGTCCGCCCTCGCCTTGGAATGCACACTCTGCTTGCTGCAGCTGGCGCAACCAAGGAGCCTCGAGTCCCCCAAGAACCGGAGAGGGAACCGGAACGCGGTTCCGCAGGTCGGGCAGTGCGAGAGTGCGGAGGACATTCGCGCCCAGAATAGCGCGTGGAGGCTCCGGGCTCGCCTCCCGCCATGCTCGACAGCTGCGTCGCTTGCAGGCGACGCTTGCGCGCCATGACATCAATGCCCACCCCCCCGCGCTTCTCCCTGCGCCGCGCCGTGCTCCTCGGAGCGTGTCTCTCCTGCCTCGTGGGCGGAAGCTGGACGGTGGGCACCGGCCGTCGTGGCCTGAAGGGCGACGTCGACTGCAGCGACCAGAGCGCGGAGGCGTGCGCTCTGGAGCGTGACGTCAGAGTGGGCATCGCACGGCGCCAGGTGGTGGCCGGGGCCGCGCTGGTGCTCCTTGGAGTCGCGCTGCTGTTCCCGTTGCGGGAAGCGCACCGCGCGCGGAGCTGACGACTCCTTGCCTACGGCGAAGCGGGAGTCAGCGCCTCCTTGAAGACCGCGACCTGCGGAACGCCATCCGCGCCCATGTAGCCGCGGTACATGGACTTCGAGTTGAACGGCATGGTGACGTGGCCCTCGCCGTCCATGGCGATGATGCCGCCCTCGCCGCCGGCCTTCACCAGCACGTCCATCACCACCGTGTCCGCCGCCCTCTCGAGCGGGGCGCCCTGGTACTCCATGCGAGCGCAGATGTCCTTCCCCACCGTGTAGCGGATGAAGTACTCGCCGTGGCCCGTGGCGGACACCGCGCAGCCCGGGCTCGCGTAGGTGCCGGCGCCGATGATGGGCACGTCCCCGACTCGCCCGTAGCGCTTGTTGGTCATCCCACCCGTGGAGGTGGCCGCCGCGAGGTTGCCCGCCTTGTCGAGCGCCACCGCGCCCACCGTGCCGAACTTGTACTCCCCGGCCTCGAGCCCCTCACTCGTTCCTGCCGGCGCGAGCTGCGCGGAGGGCACTGGAGCCTTCTTCTCCGCCTCGATCGCCTTCTGCAGCGCCTTCCAGCGCGGCTCCGTCCAGAAGTACTTCGGGTCCACCAGCTCCACGCCCTGCGTCTTCGCGAAGGTCTCGGCCCCTTCGCCGATCATCATGACGTGCTCGGACTTCTCCATCACCGTGCGCGCGAGGACGACGGGGTTCTTCACGCGGTGGAGGCCCGCGACGGC
>JAKEEX010000774.1 GCA_022616315.1 Myxococcaceae bacterium | reverse complement strand
GGCACAGCCCTCCCTGCTGACGGCCTCCGCCTCCGCGGCGGACACACGCTTCACCCGCGCACCGCTCGCAACAGGGCCCCAATCTCGCCTATGCACCGAGGTCCTCCCTGGCACGCACCGCCAGGAGCTGCCGCGCGAGCGCTATGACGAGCGGCTCTTCCTCCGGACGGACCTGCCGGAGAACGAGGCGCTGCTGCGCTCCGCGGTGCACGTGGACCTCGAGCCGGGGGACGTGCTGCTCTTCCATGCCCGGCTGTTCCACGCCGCGAGCCGCAACCACACCCGCGACACGAAGTACTCGGTGGTGGCCTCCTACCGGCGGCTGGACAACCTTCCGGTCCCCGGCACGCGCTCGGCGCAGCTCGACTGAGACGTCCGCATTCTCCTGGGCGCGACGCCTGCGGCGGCGAGGAGCCGGGCGACAGAGCGGGACGGTCGATGCAGAGGCAGCGCCGCGGCTCAGCGCCCCCGAAGCCCCTGGGCGATGCGGAGCACATCCGCGAGCACGCCCGAGGCGGTCACCTCGCCGCCCGCGCCGGCGCCTCGCACCAGGAGGGGATACTCGCGGTGGCGCTCGGTGGTGAACGCCACCAGCGCCTCGGCGCCCTTCAGGTGCGCGGCCGGATGCCCGCGGTCCACACCGACGGGCCCCACGTGCACGGCCGGGCGCCCCGTGCCGTGAGCCGCGGGGTCGACCCGGGCGAGGTAGCGCAGCACCATGCCCTCGCTCTGGAGCGCGCGCACCCGCTCCTCCATCTCGCGGTCCAGCCGCTCCAGCGAGGCAAGGAAGGCCTCGGGAGAGTCCTCGGCCAGGAGCACTGCCGGCACGAAGGGCTCCACCTCCACGTCGTCGAGGTCGAGCGGAAGGCCCAGCTCGCGGGCGAGGATGAGCGCCTTGCGGCGGACGTCCAGGCCGCTCAGGTCCTCTCGTGGGTGGGGCTCGGTGTAGCCCCGCTCTCGCGCCTGCCTCACGGCCGCGGACAGGGGCACCCCGCGCGTCACGGCGTCGCTCAGGAAGCCGAGCGTCCCCGAGAGTGCGCCCTCCACCAGGCGCACCGTGTCGCCGGTGCGCACGAGGTTGGCGAGCGTATCGATGACGGGCAGGCTCGCGCCCACGGTCGTCTCGTAGTGGTAGATGCGGTGGTGCCGCCGGGCCGCGGCGAGCAGCGCCTCCCGCTTGGCCCACGGGAGGGCCAGGGGCTTCTTGTTGGCCGCCACCACATGGATGCCGCGGACGAAGGCGTCGTGGTAGTGCGCCTCCATCCCCTCCGCGGCGGTGCAATCCACCAGCACCGGCACCGGGAGCACCCGGAGCCGCTCGAGGAGCGGGGCGAGGGCGGGGGCTCGCTCCGGCGACGCGGGCTGCTGCGCTAGCCGCTCGAGCAGCCCCTCCTCGGCGAGCCCACGCTCGTCGAAGAGGAAGCGGCGGCTGTCCACCACGCCCACCACCCGCAGGGCGATGCCATGCTGCCGCGCCAGCCACGCCTGCTGGGCGTACACCTGCGCGAGCAGGCGGCTTCCCACCGTGCCCTTGCCGAGCACCAGGAGGCTCACCTGCTGGTGCGCGAGGTTGAAGGCCGAATGGGTGAGGCGCACCGCGCCCGCGGTGTCCGCCTCGTCCACCACGCAGGAGATGGAGCGGGAGGAGGCCCCCTGCGCGATGGCGTGCACGTTGATGCCCGCAGCCCCGAGCGCCCCGAAGAAGCGGCCCGCCACGTTGGGGAAGTGCCCCATGGCCTCCGCCACCAGCGTCACCAGCGTCACCGGCCGGCGCACGCGCGGCGGCTCCACCTCGCCCCGCTCCAGCTCCAGGGCGAGCTCGCCCCGCAGGGCGCCGTCTGCCTTCTCTGCCTCCGCGATGGGCACCACCACGGCCAGCGACTGCCCGTGCGCGGACTGCGTGGTCATCCACAAGGTGATGCCCGCGGCCCGCAGCGCCCCCACGGCGCGCTCGCCCAGGTGCGCGAGCTGCGAGAGCCGGCGCACCTCCACGCCCACCAGCGCCAGTCCCTCGCGCGAGGCGATGCACGTGGGCCGCTGGGCGTCGGGGCTGCCCGCGGCGTCGATGAGCGTGCCGGGCTGCTCGGGCGTCAGGGTGCTGCGGATGCGCAGCGGGATGCAGCCCTCGATGAGCGGAATCATGGTGCGCGGGTGGAACATCCGCGCCCCCACGGAGGCGAGCTCCAGCGCCTCGTGGTGGGTGAGGTGGCGCACGGGGTAGGCGTCGGACACCAGGCTCGGGTCGGCGGTGGAGAGGCCGTCCACGTCGGTCCACACCACCACCTCCCGCGCCCACAGCCCGCGCGCGAGCAGCGCCGCGGTGTAGTCCGAGCCGTTGCGGCCGAGCGTGGTGGTGCGCCCGTCCGTCGTCTGCCCGATGAAGCCCGGGACGACGGCCACGCGCTCCCCCCAGCCCTTCGCGAGCCACGCGATGCGCTCGCGGCTGGCCGCCACGTCCACCTGGGCCGCGCCGAAGGTGGCGTCGGTGCGCACCCACTGGCGCGCGTCCACGAAGGTGACGGGCACACCGCGTGTCTCGAGCAGCGCGCTCACCAGCTGGGCCGACAGCAGCTCCCCGAAGGCGAGCACGCGGTCCAGCGTCTGTGGGCTCAGGTCTCGCGTGAGCCCGATGCCCTGCACCACGTCCCGCAGAGGAGCGAGCTGCCCCGCCACGTGCCGCGCCAGGGGCCTCGCGCCTCCGGCTCCCCCCGGCGCTCCCCCCGCGGCCAGCTGCGCCTCTTCGGCCGAGGCGCCCAGCGCCACCTCCACGGCCAGGGCCTCCACCCGGTCCACCAGGCCCAGCGCCCGCTCCACCTCGCCACGGGCCGCGGCCTGCGCCGCCTCCAGGAGCCAGTCGGTGGTGTCCCCGAGCGCGGACACCACCACGGCGAGGGGGCCCGTTCGGCGCTCCTCGTCGATGCGCCCCAGCACCCACGCCAGGCGCTCGGGACGGCCGAGCGAAGAACCCCCGAACTTCAGGACACGAAACTGCTGGCTGCTCACGGTCTCAGCTCCTTGGGGAGGGCACGCGCGAGGACGGCGGCCATCTGCTCCCACTCGATGAGGAAGGCGTCGTGGCCGTGCGGACTGACGAGCACGGCCTCCTCGGCGGTGCGGCCGAGGGCGCGCAGCTCCGCCGCGAGCTGCGCCATGTGGTGCGGAAGGAAGAGCGCGTCGGTGTCGATGCCGACCGACAGCACGTGCGCCTGCACGCGCCCGAGCCCCCACGTGGGCCCGTGTCGCCAGGACTCCCCAGGCCCGGGCAGGGGAGGGGGCCGAGCGAGGTCGTGGTGGTCCATCGCCCTGAGCAGCGCGAGGTAGCTCCGCCCGTCGAAGCGACGCACCAGCTTCTCGCCCTGGTGCTGCAGGTAGGTCCCGATGCGGTAGGGCGTCTGTGGGCTCCACCCCTCGAGCAGCCGCCGTCCCTGGCGCGCCTCCAGGCCCGGCTCGGCGCGGTAGGTGAGCATCGCGAGCTGCCGCGCCACGGGGAGCGCACACCGCACGTCATACGGGAAGCCCGGGTCCAGCCGGAGCACCTCGCGCGCCACGTGGTTGAAGCCCACGACCCAGGCCGAGGCCTGCACGGCGCCGGCGATGGGGGCGAGCCGCTCCACGCGCTCGGGGGCGAGCGCCGCCAGGCACAGCGCCACCATGGCGCCCAGGCTGCCGCCGGTGCAGAGCGCCAGCTCCCCCACGCCGAGCGCGTCCAGCGCGAGCAGCAGGCTGCGCGCCTGGTCCCACGAGGTGACGGTGGCCGGCGTGGCGTCCGCCTCCACGGGGAAGTCCGCGTCGCCAGGCCCCGACGTGCCGTAGCAGGAGCCGAGCAGGTTGAAGCAGAGGACCCGCACCCGCTGCGGGTCCAGCACGCGGCCAGGGCCGATGAGCGGCCCCCACCACCCCTCGGGCCCGCCCGCGCGCGCGTCCCCGGTGAGCGCGTGCACCACCAGCACGGTGGGCACGACGCGGGAGAGCGGCCGCCGCGCCCGCACCGCCGCGGCGTCCTCCTCCGGCCCCCAGCACCACCCACGCACGTGGTGGCGCTCCAGCCGCCCGCCGGCCTCGAGCGTGAGCCCGGGCAGGGGAAGGTCGAAGAGGAAGGGCTCTCCCGCAGTCCCCATGGCTGCCTCAGGCCCTCAGCGCCCGGTCGAGGTCGTCGCGGATGTCCTCGAGGTGCTCGAGGCCCACCGACAGACGCACGAGGTCCGGCGTGACGCCGGTGCTGCGCTGCTCCTCCGCGGTGAGCTGCTGGTGGGTGGTGCTCGCCGGGTGGATGATGAGCGAGCGGGTGTCGCCGATGTTGGCGAGCAGGCTCCACAGCTTCACGCTGTTGATGAGCCTGCGGCCCGCCTCCAGGCCTCCCTTCACCCCGAACGTCACCAGGCCGCCGAAGCCGCCGCGGAAGTACTTGCGCGCCTGCGAGTAGGACGGGTCCTCCTCGAGGCCCGGGTAGCGCACCCAGCTCACGTTGGGGTGCGTCGTCAGCCAGCGCGCCAGCGCGAGCGCGTTTTGCGAGTGCCGCTGCACCCGGAGGTGGAGCGTCTCCAGGCCGTAGATGAAGGCGTGGGCGTTGTGCGGGCTGAGCGCGGGCCCCAGGTCGCGCAGCCCCTCCACGCGGGCCTTGAGGATGAAGGCGAGGCTGCCGAAGGCCTCGTGCAGCCGCAGGCCGTGGTAGCCGGGGTTGGGCTCGGTGAACTCGGGGAAGTTGCCGTTGTCCCAGGGGAAGGTGCCGCCGTCCACGATGACGCCCCCGACGGCCGTGCCGTGCCCGCCGATGTACTTGGTGGCGCTGTGCACGACGATGTGGGCCCCGTGCGCCAGCGGGTTGAAGAGGGCAGG
>JAKEEX010000773.1 GCA_022616315.1 Myxococcaceae bacterium | reverse complement strand
GGCACGAGACGCTCGTGACGGTGGAGCTGCGCTCGCGCGGCGAGGACACGGAACTGGTGCTGGTGCACGAGCGCTTCGCGTCCGCCGAGAGCCGCGAGCAGCACCTGCAGGGCTGGGGCGGGTGCCTGGACAAGCTGGCGGGCCTCTTCGGCCGCGCCTGAACACGCAACACGAGGGAGGAGGACACGCCATGAAGCAGATTTCCTGCAGTGACCTGGGGTGCTGTGACGACGTCATCACCGCGGCGGACGACGCGGAGCTGAAGACGAAGCTCTTCACGCACGCACAGCAGCTTCACCCAGAGCAGTTCAAGGCCATGACACCGGACATGGTGCAGGCGGTGGAGGCGAAGATCCACCAGCACACCCGGACGGTCTGAGTCGACAGCAGTGTCGGCCCCTTCCCTCTCGTGCGCGCAGAGGGAAGGGACAGCGGCCCCCTCTACTGGGCCGTCTTCTCCTCGATGGTGTCCAGGCGCTCCTGTTGCTCTCGCTCGATGCGCTCGCCCGCCTTGCGCGCGTTCTCCAGTTGGCGCGTAGGAACGCCACCCGACGCCTCGGAGGCGGACCTCTGGAGCATGGAACTTGCCAGCCAGGCCAGCCCACCGAGGACGACGACGAACAGGACGATTCGGCCCATGGCGTCACTCTACGACGGGCAGGTCAGGACGTGCGCTGGAAGAGCGCGCACGCAGCGCCAGCCGGGTCCTTGATGACGCAGAAGGCTCCACCGCCTCCCTTGCGCACGGGACTCACCTGCTTGCCGCCGCGTGCTTCCACCTCACGCAGGCTCGCCTCGAGGTTCGCCACGGTGAAGTACGGCAGCCAGACCGGGGGGAGCTCCGCGTTCGACCCGCGTGCGTGGCAGACGCCCGCAACCGGTGCGCCCCCGGGGGGCGGCTCCAGGCAGTAGTCCTGGTACCCGCCCATCTCCACGCCGCTCACCTGGAAACCCACCACCTTGGCGTAGAAGTCGCGAACCGCGTCCGCGTTCTCCACCGTCAGGTCCATCCAGCCGATGCTGCCCACCTGCAGCTTGTTGTCGTCGCTCATTGACCCCTCCAGCATCACGCGCCCATCACCTTCACGATGACACGCTTGCGCCGCTGCCCGTCGAACTCGGCGTAGAAAATCTGCTGCCAGGGGCCCAGGTCCAGTTTCCCGGCGGTGATGGGCACGATGACCTGGTGGTGCACGAGCATCGACTTGAGGTGCGCGTCCCCGTTGTCCTCTCCCGTTCGGTGATGGCGGTAGTCCGGGCCCTGCGGGGCGAGCGTCTGGAGCCACTCCCAGATGTCCTCGTGGAGGCCAGGCTCGTCGTCGTTGACGAAGACGCCAGCGGTGATGTGCATGGCGGAGACGAGCACCATCCCTTCCGCCACACCGGAGCGCCGCACCAGCGCCGCCACCGTGTCCGTCAGCCGCACCAGCTCGCGCCGCTGCTTCGTCTCGAACCAGAGGTACTCGGTGAGCGTCTTCATGAGGCGCGGATGCTACTCCCGCGCCTGTGCGCTTCCTCCGCCAAAGAGGCCACCGAAGCCCTCGAACGTCCGCCGCAGCCACTCGCCCACGCCGCCGTGGTCCGGGCAGTGGTCGACCGGCTCCGTGCCGGGGATGAACCACTCCGTGCGGACGTTCTCCTCGGGGCACTCTCCGTTCGCGAGGTAGCCGCTCGTCCCGTCGATGTCGCGCATGACGAGCTCCTCCGGCGGGAGCCACGCCGCGGGAGCTTCACGGCCCTCGTAGTACTTCGCGGCAATCCGGCCCCACACCGGCGCTGCGAGCCTGCCGCCAGAGCCCTCACGCACGATGCGCTGCGGCTTGTCGAAGCCGAGCCACACACCCGCCACGAGGTCCGGCGTGACACCGATGAACCACGCGTCCGCCCACCCGTTCGTCGTGCCCGTCTTCCCGGCCATGGGGAGGAACATCGACAAGCCGTCCACGCGCGCGCCCCTCCCCGTACCGCGCGTCACCACGTCTCCCATGAGGCTCAGCGTCAGCCAGGCCACGGAGGGTGAGAGCACGGGCCTCCTCTCGTCAGACGCCTCCCACAGCACCTTTCCATGCACGTCCTCCACGCGCCGGATGAGCCGGGGCGTCACGGCGAGGCCACCGTTGGTGAAGGGGGCGTAGGCCGCCACGAGCTCGAGCGGCACGACGACCGGCGCGCCGAGGAACGTGGAGGGGAAGCGTGGAATGCGCGTGGTGATTCCCAGGAGGCGGCCCATCTCCACCACGTGGGAGAGCCCCACCTTCTCGCCCAGCACCACGGCCGCCCGGTTCGAGGAGGTGGACAGCCCCGAGCGCAGGTCCAGGGTCGCCCATTCGGAGACGTGGTCCTCGGGTTGGTACCCGCCGAGGTCGAAGTTCGCGCCCCACGCACCCCCGATGCCGACGCCGGGTCCGACGAGCTGCAAGGACACGGGGATGCCCGCTGCGATTGCCGCGGCGTAGACTATGGGCTTGAACGCGGAGCCCGCCTGCCGCCGGCCCTGGGTCACGCGGTCGAACTGGCTCAGTGCGTAGTCCCGGCCTCCGACCAGCGCGAGCACGTCGCCGGTCCGGGGGTCCATCGCGACGTACATCCCCTGAAGACACGCGTCCGCGTCCGTCACCTGCCCGCCAGCGCAGCGCGTGTGGCGGAACCTCCCGAGCTCCCCCTTCTCGATGGACTCGATCTGCTGGACGAGCTGCTTCTCCGCCGAGTGCTGGAGGTGGAGGTCGAGCCCTGTGAAGACGCGCAGGCCCGATGTCTCCACGCCAGGCCCGAAGCGCTCGAGCAGCTCCTTCTGGATGGCCGCGATGAAGTACGGCGCCTCGCCCCGCGCCGCGAGCGGTGGAATGAGCCGCACCTGCTCGGACCGCGCGTTCGCCGAGCTCTCGGCGGAGGCCACACCCTGCGCCTCCATCAACGAGAGGACCAGGTTGCGCCGCTGCAACGCCTCCTCGGGGTTCTGGCGGGGGCTGTAATACGACGGCGCCTTGGGGAGCGCGGCGAGCAGCGCCGCCTCCGGCAGGCTCAGCTGCGCCACCGACTTCCCGAAGTACTCCTGGGACGCCGCCTCGACGCCGAAGCAGCCCTCGCCCAGATAGATTTGATTCAGGTAGAGCTCGAGAATCTGGTCCTTGCTGAAGGAGCGCTCGATGTCCCACGCGAGCACCACCTCCCACACCTTTCGCCGGAGCGTCTTCTCGCGCGTCAGGTGCTCGGGGAAGACGTTCCTCGCGAGCTGCATGGTGACGGTGCTGAAGCCCTGCTCGTAGCGGAGCGACAGCACGTCCTGCACCAGCGCACCGACCACGCGCCAGACGTCCACCCCGGGGTGACCGTAGAAGCGGCGGTCCTCCACGGCGAGGAAGGCCTGCCGGACATGGAGCGGTATCTTCTCGAGCGGGACGACGACGCGTCGCTCGGGCGCAAGGTGGGCGAGCAGCTTGCCGTCCTTGTCGAAGACGCGGCTCGCCTGGGGCGGCGTGTACTCCCGGAGCGCCTCGACGGAAGGACAGCCGTCTCCCGAGCACCGCGGCCACAGCACTGCGAGCGTCATGCCGAGGCCAAGCCACCCGAGGAAGAGCAGCAGCCCTCCCACCTTCAGGAGGCGCGAGAGCCACGTGGGGAGCCCGCCCCACGCTTTGTGCAGGCTCCCGAGCAGCCTGTCGACCATCCCGAGCGCATCACGCAAGAAGGGCCCCACCCTGAACGGAATACGACACGGGAAGCCCGCGGGCCACCATGGGTGCCGCATGCAAGGGTGCCGGAGCCGACAGCGCAGCTCGGCAGGCCGGACACCGGGGGACCGTCAGCGGAGCGCGACCAGGTGCTGCACTGCCCTCCGCGGCGTCAGGATGAGGAAGGGTAGGCCCTGGCGTCCAGCGAGCTGGAGCAGCTGCTTGTCCTTGCTGATGAGCCACGTTGCACCGGCGCGTGCGGCGAGGACGAGGAACTTCTGGTCCGAGCGGTCCTTGCAGCGGGGCAGCTCGGGCAACGACGCTTGCGCGTCCTCGGGAGCCATGCGCACGAGGCCGCGGTAGCGCGCGAGGAGGGCCTGCTGCGCCGCCGCACCCAGGGCGAAGCCCGGGCGGGAGAGCACGTAGCCCAGCTCCGTCAGCGTCCGCTCATCCGCCCACGCGACGAGCTCGCCGGAGGTCAGCGCTTCGGCGAGTGGACGCGAGAACGCGTCATCGAACACCAGCATGTCCAGGACGACGTTGGTGTCGAGCACGATGGGGAGCGGAGGCACGGTGCGGAGCTGCGCCTACGGGTTGGCCTGCGCCTTCACCGTGCCGCGCTTGTACCCCGGGCCCATCAGTGGGCGCCCCGGCCGCGCGTCGGTGAGGCGTCCACCGTCCACGACGAGCTCGCCGTTGACGGCGACGTACGGGAGGCCCTCGCTGTAGTGCACGGGGTCGGCGTAGGTGGAGCGCTCGCGCACCCTCGAAGGATCGAAGACGACGACATCCGCCGCCATGCCCGGCCTCAGCACGCCGCGGTCGAACAGGCGCATGCGCGCCGCGGGGAGGGACGTCATCTTGCGGACGGCCTCCTCGAGCGTGAGCACCTTCTCCTCGCGCACGTACCTGCCGAGGATGCGCGGCACCGTGGCCCAGGCGCGCGGGTGGGACTTCTCCTGCGAGAGGATGCCGTCCTCGGCCCGGGCCCCCGAGTCGGTGCACATGGACACGATGGGATGCGCGAGAGCGGCACGCACGTCCTCCTCGCTCATGGAGAACGTCACGCGGTCCGTGTTCGCGCGGTCCGCCACCAGGACGTCGAGCAGCACGTCCAGGGGCTCCCGTCCCTCCTCGCGGCCGATGTCCTCGAGCGTCTTGCCCTCGTACTTCTTGAGCTCGGGGTTGAGGACGCTGGTGAGCAGGATGCGCGACGCTCCGCCCTGCGCCCAGTCCGTGTGCTCCTTCAGGAAGTCCGCCTTCACGCGAGCGCGGGTGGCCGGGTCGGCGAGGCGCGCCAGGAGCTTCTCGCGGCCGCCCTCGCGCGCCCATGCGGGCAGGCTCGAGTCGAGTCCATTCGAGCTCGCCGTCCACGGGTACTGGTTCGCGGCCACGTCGAGGCCGCTCGCCCGCGCAGCCTCGAGCCTCTTCAGCACCGAGGGCATCCGACCCCACGCGCGCTTCCCGCCCGTCTTGAGGTGATAGACGTCCGCGGGAATGTCGGCCTCGCGTGCGATGCGGAAGACCTCGTCCAGGCTCGCGTCGATGCCCTCGCCCTCGTCGCGCTGGTGCGTGGTGTAGGTTCCGCCGTAGCGGGCCACCACCTGCGCGAGCGCGATGAGCTCCTCGGTGGAGGCGTAGCGGTCCGGGACGTAGATGAGCGAGCTCGACAGACCGAGCGCCCCCTCCTCCATGGCCTGCGCCACGGCGGCCTTCATCGCCTCGAGCTCCTGCGCGGTGGCAGGACGGTTCTCCTTGCCGACGACGAGGGTACGCACGCCGCCCGCGCCGACGAACGTTCCCAGGTTGATCGCGGGGCGAGCGCGACGGAAGGCCGCCCAGTACCCCTCGAGCGTCGTCCAGTCCGGCTTCACGCCGTAGCGGGCCCAGCTGTCCTTCCCGTCCTCCACCATCCGCGCATTCAGCGGTGCGATGGAGGTCCCCTCGCCGGTGATCTCGGTCGTGATTCCCTGCGTCACCTTGCTGGCGGCGCGGTTATCGACGAGGACGTTGTACTCGGACCAGCCGAGCAGGTCGATGAAGCCCGGAGCGACCACGAGGCCGGTCGCGTCGATGCGCCGCTTCGCTCGCGCGTCGGACAGGTCGCCGATGGCGGCGATGCGGTCCCCGACGATGCCCACATCTGCCTCGAAGGAAGGGGCGCCGGTGCCATCCACCACACGCCCGCCCGCGAAGACCATGTCGTAGGCCGGCGGCGCGGACGCGGTGGGGCTCAGCGTGGCACAGGCCGTCAGGCAGAGCAGGGCGACGAGCAAGCGTGTCATCCACACCTCCAGGGATGGCGGCATCATATTCGCGCCCGCCAGCGCTGGTGTGCGCGCGGTGCGGGTTTCCGCGGTCCGGGTGCCCTCCGGTCTCCCACATCGGGGCGAACGCGCTCCCGGGGTAGGCTCGCGAAATGGGCGCCAGGGAGCGACCCGGGAGGCATCACATGGGAGTTGGTTTTCGGCTCCGCCAGAGCGGGCTGCTGCTGGGGCTCTCGCTGGTGTGCGCCTTCCAGGCGCAGGCCGGGGAGCGGGTGGCAGTGCGTGTCGGCCGTCTCGTGGACGTCGAGCAGGGGCGGGTGCTGAACGACCAGGTCATCCTCATCGAAGGCGAGCGCATCACCGCGGTGCAGCCCGCGCGGACGCCCCTGCCGGAGGGGACGAAGGTGGTGGACTGGTCCGGGTACACGGTGCTGCCCGGCCTCATCGACTGCCACACCCATCTCGTCGGCGACATCCAGTCGGCAAACGTCGCCGCCCCCCTGCTGAGCACCGGCGCGAGGGACGCGCTGATGGGCGTGAAGAATGCGCGCGACACGCTGATGGCCGGCTTCACGAGCGTGCGGGACGTGGGCACCTGGCGCGGCCTCGTGGACGTCGCCCTGCGGGACGCCATCGACGCGGGCATCGTGGAGGGGCCGCGGATGGCGGTGGCTGGGGCCTACGTCACCGTCAGTGCCGGAGGCGGTGAGATCACCGGGCTGGCGCCGGACGTGGGTGTGCCGGCGGACATGCGCCGCGGTGTGGCCAACGACGCGACGGAGGTGCGCCAGCGCGTGCGCGAGCTCCTGGCGGGTGGCGCGGACTTCATCAAGATCATCGCCACGGGCGCCGTGCTGACGCCTGGCACCGTCCCGGCTGCGTCGGAGTACAGCGAGGAGGAGATCCGGGCGGCGGTGCAGGAGGCAGCGCGCTCGGGGCGCCACGTCACGGCGCATGCCCACGGCGCGGAGGGCATCAAGAACGCCGTGCGCGCCGGCGTGCGTGCCATCGAGCACGGCTCACTGATGGACGACGAGGGCATCGCGCTGATGAAGCGTCACGGTACGTGGCTCGTGGCGGACATCTACAACGGCGACTACATGGCGGAGGTGGGGCGCCGCGAGGGCTGGCCGGCGGACATCCTCCGCAAGAACGACGAGACGACGGAGAGCCAGCGCCAGGTCTTCCGCAAGGCCGTCGCTGCCGGTGTCAACATCGCCTACGGCACGGACAGCGGTGCGTATCCTCACGGCGCGAACGCGCGGCAGTTCGCGTACATGGTGCGCTACGGAATGACGCCGATGAGGGCCATCCGCTCCGCGACTCTCGACGCCGCGACGCTGCTCGGCTGGGAGAAGCGCGTAGGCTCCATCCGCACCGGGAAGCTGGCGGACCTCGTCGCCGTCGAGGGCGACGTGCTCGCCGACATCCGCCGTCTGGAGAAGGTGCAGGGCGTGATGAAGGGCGGCCGCGTCATCAAGGCAGCGCCCATCCACCAGCTCAGCAAGTCAGCCAGCGAGACCGAACCCTCTCCCTCCGGGTGAGAGGAGGGCTGGGGGGGCCGTGCAGCTGCAACGCTGCGTTCAGAGGATTCTGTAGCCACGCGTCAACAGCATCCGCGCCTGCGCCCTGAAAGCCGAGTCGCTGGGAATCTCGAAGTCGAGCGCATCCGCGACGCGGTCGATGATGTTGAAGGCGAAGCAGATGTGGATGGCGTCCTCGAGCGCTTCCCGGCTCACACCCGCCTCCAGCACCGCCACCGCGTCCGCGGCTCCGAGCTGTCCGGGCTGCAGCGTCATCTTCTCCAGGAAACCGAGTGTGGCCCTCAGCTGAGGGCGCAAGGGGGCCGTGCGGTAGTCCTCGAGGACCGCCGTTGTGACTTCATCTCCGATTGCGAGCGACGCGACCGCGCCGTGAGCGCCGGTTCAAAACCGGCAGGCGTTCATCCTGGACGTGAAGGCCGCGAAGAGCTCGCGCTCTCCCACCGACCACTCCGAGGGTCCGCGCAGCAGGGTGTGGAACAGCCGGCCGATGGGCTTCCCGAAGAACTCCGGCCGGTAGAGGCTGGTCTTGACGACGTCGGGCGGCTCCATTCGGCCAATGAGCCTGAAGAGCCCGAGCAGAAGCTTGTGCCGGAACTTGTGGCCGTGACTGACGTTCGAAAGGCGCATCACGTTCTCCCCACGGCTGCGAGCGCTGCGTCCAGACGCTCGAGCCCGGCCCCGAGAGCGGCGCTCACCGTCAGCTCGAAGAGGGCGTCCTCGCTGTAGCCCGCTGCCCGCAGCGCCTGGACATCTTCTTCGGTCACCTTGTACGCGAGCGCATGCACCTTGCCGATGAATCCAGCGAGCTCCTGTGGAAGGTGCGCCTCCCGGCTTGCTGCCGCGCGGCGCAGCTCGGGTGCGGTTGCTCCGGCGCTCTCCAGGACGGAGGCGCGCATGTCCTTTACGGCGCTCTGGTAGCGGCTGGTGGCCATGGCTCGAGCGTAGCATTGGATGACGTCCCATCAGCCAACCGGGCGGGCGGGCACGAGGCGAGCACTCCGTGGGCGTCGCCTTGACACGCCCGGAATCATGGTTTCCTTGGGCGGGTGCGGCGCTCCGGAACGGCGCGGCCGCCCCGCTGCTCTCCGTCGAAACGACGCGTCGGGGGAGCACGCAGGACGGACGCGGATGGCCGGTCAGGGGTCGTCTGCCGCAACAGGTGCCCGCCAGGGCGCGGACACCGTCAGTCGACGTCACAACACCTCGCGGTGTGTCAGGCCACCGGTGTGCCCGGGGGGTCGAAGCACCGCTGCAACCAAGGAGTGTCACCATGCTGGTTCGTCGCAATGGCTTCACCGTGTCCACCGCTGGCGCGCTGTTCCCCCTCATGCGCGAGGTCGACCAGGCCTTCCGCGATCTCGCGTCGGCGGACGTTGCCGCCTCGCACGGCGTCCCCGCGGCCGACGTCGTGGAGACGAAGGATGCGCTGGTCATCCGGCTGGACATGCCCGGCCATGCTCCCGAGAGCGTCCAGGTGAAGCTCGAGGAGGGCACGTTGTCCATCAGCAGCGAGCGCAAGAAGGAGCCCCTGGAGGAGGGCGCGTCCTACCTGCGACGCGAGCGCGGCGCCGGGACCCTCACCCGCACCTTCGGTGTGCCGCCCACCGTGGACGGCACGCGCGTGGAGGCGAAGCTCGAGCAGGGCGTCCTGACCGTGCTCCTGCCCAAGCGCGAGGACGCGAAGCCCCGCGTCATCGACGTGCAGGTTCGCGCGTGAGCCGGTCACACCCGGATGGACGGCAGCGGGCCCAGGTCGCGCGACTTGGGCCCGCGTGCCGCCGCTAGCCCAGGAGGTCGAACCTCCCCGGTGGCGGCGGCAGGTGCGCGACGCCCAGGCGCTCGAGGTGTGCCATCACCGCGAGCACGCTCGCCTCGTCCCACGCATCGCCGAGCAGCTGCAGTCCGACGGGCAGCCCTTCCGCCATGCCCACCGGCACACTGCCCGCCGGGAGTCCCGTGAGGTTCGCGAGGAACGCGTAGCGGCACAGGCCCAGCAGCGCCGGGGTGTCCGAGATGTGCACCCGATCCTCCTTGCGTGAGTAGGTGGGCGCAAGACACGCGGTGGAGGGAAGCGCGAGCACGTCCACTTCCGCGAGCGCCCGCGCCACGTTTCGACGCAGCCAGGTGCGCGTGCGCTGCGCGAGGAAGTACTCGCGCGCACCGACCGTCTCCAGGATGCGCAATTGCACGACGAGGTCGTCGCTCATGGCACGCTTGTGCGTGCGCAGGTCGTCATCCAGGTTTCCGCGCGCCTCGCAGCCGATGGTGAGCGCTCCCATGGCGAGAGCATTCGCGGCGCCCGGGAGCTCCACGTCCACCAGCTGAGCCCCCTCCTTCTCGAGTGCGCGCAGGGCCTCCTCGCAGGCTTGCTGGATGGCCGGGGCCGCGTCGCGCCACTCGCTCCGGGGGACGCCCACCCGGCAACCCTTCACCCCCCGCCCGAGGGCGCGCCGCCAGCTCTCCACTGCATTGCCCGCGTCCGGCTGGTCGCGCGTCAGCACGTCCTCCGGGTCCAGCTCGGAGGTGACACCCGCGAGGAAGTCGACCAGGTCCTGCGTGCCCTGGGCGAGGGGACCCGTGTGGCCCACCGTGCCTCCGAAGATGTCCCCCGTCCGGCTGATGCGCAGGAAGGTGGGCTTGAGCCCGAAGACGCCATTGAGCGCGGAAGGAATCCGGATGGAGCCGCCCCCATCGGAGCCGACGGCCACCGTCGCGTAGCCCAGCGCCACCGCCACCGCGGAGCCCGTGGACGAACCGCCCGCTGCGCGGTCCCCGCGGTAGGGATTGCGTGGCATGAGGAAGTGGGGGTTGTGGCCTGTCGGCGTCATGCCCCACTCGGTGAGGTGCGTCTTGCCCACCACGACGGCACCCTGGCGCCGCAGCGTGCCCACGAGGAAGGCGTCCTCGGTGGCAACACCTTGCAGGTATGCCGTGCCACCGCGCGTGGGCAGACCCACCATGTCGAAGTGGTCCTTCACGGGGACGGGGACGCCGTCGAGTGCGCCGAGTGGGCGTCCCTCCCGGTAGCGCTGCGTGCTCACCTCGGCGGCGCGGCGTGCACCCTCCTCGTCGAGGACGACGAATGGGCTGTGCGTCGCGTCTCCGTGCTGGCCGCGCTGGAGGTGGGCGAGTAGCCGCGAGAGCACCGCGCTCGGTGTGGTCCGCTTCGCAGCAAAGGCGGCGACGAGCTGCGCCGCCGTGCGACGCGAGGGTCCGGGAGCAGGAGCACCCAGCTCCGCGTCCGCCCAGGTGCGTGGCCCCGAGGCCTGCAGGGGCCGCACGGCCACCTGGGCGACGGGGCGCGCCTCCACGGGCAGCGCCTGCAGCGCGTCGAACCCGAACTCGCTCAGCGCCGACGCGCGCAGGGCGCGGACTCCGAGCGCAGTCTCCGACAGCCGGCGGACGGCGCGCAGCGCCGCCCCATGTAGACGTGGCGTCTTCATGGACCCGACCATAGTAGTCGGGCCCACGGACGTTCCCTACGGGAGCCGGTGGTAGAGCGGCAGCGCCGCGGGGGCGGGGTAGAACGCCACGCCATCCGTCGCGCCGAGGTCCGTGCTCGTCAGGACGACGTCCGGCGTGGGCTCGTCCGAGGAGGTGGCGAGCTGTTCCGGGCTCAGCCGCGCAATCTGCTCGATGTTGAAGGCCATCCAGAGGTTCCCCGCCTCGTCGAACGCGATGCCCTTGGGGCCTCCCGTGTGAATCTGGACCGAGGGGGTGATGGAGACATTCCCCGTCCCGCCGAGGTCCGCGGGAGTCAGTCGGACGACGACGCCCGAGGCACCGTAGGCCACCCAGAGGTTGCCCGCGGCATCGAAGGCCAGGCCCACGGGCCCGGAGAAGCTGATGACGGGCCCGTTGTCCTTCGCGTCGATGCTCCGGACGGGGGTGACCGTCCCGGTCGCAGTGAGGGCCGATGCGGCCACCTTGTGCACGCGCGGGGCGCCCGAGGTGATGTCTCCCACCCACAGGTTGTCGGACGCATCGAAGGCGAGTGCATGCGGGTCTCCCAGCCCGCTCAGCTCTACCTCGGGCGTGGGCGAGCCGCTGGCCGTGAGCTGCGCAGCCCCGAAGCGCAGCACCTTGTTGCTCGAGCCGATGCTCGTCCAGAGGTTGCCCGAGGCGTCGAATGCGATGGCGATGGGGCCACCGTCCAGGGCCGGGCCCGTCAGGGTGACGTCCGGCGTCCTCGTGCCGCTCGCGCCCAGGGCGCCCGCGGGGTAGCGCCGGAGCTCACCCGAGCCGAGCGCGACCCACAGGTTCCCCCGGCGATCGAACGCAACGCCCGCAGCGCGCGGAATCCCCGGCGAGGAGTGCATCAACACGGAGGCACCGATCGTCGCCGTCTGCGCGAGGCTCTCCCGGGCGAAGGCCTCCACCTCCGCCTCGCCATTGCTCGTCGACAGCCAGAGCTTCTGGCTGCTCGGGATGAGCGCGTAGGCGACGGCCGTCGAAGCCGTCTGCCCGTCACGCACGCACACCTCCTGCTCGATGGGGGAGGCATCGTACGCGGCGCGGACGAGTCCTCCAGGAGCGGCAACCGGCTCCACCTGGACCGTCCACGTCCCGCCGCCCAGGCCCTCCAAGCGTCCGGAGGTGGTGACGCTCCGGGACTCCGAGCCGTGCTGCAGCGTCACCACCGCCGCCACGCCTGCGGGCAGTCCGGAGATGTCCACCTGCAGGTCCCCGGTTCCTGCTTCATCGCATGTGTCGCCTCCGCCGCAGGCGGTGGCGAACGCAGAGAACGTGGCGAACAGACCGATGGTGACGACGCGACGCATGTGCCCCCTCCGAGAGAGTGCGGACCATCTCCCGGAGCGGAGGGGGGGTGTCAAATTCTGGGGCCCCACGGCGGAGTTCGGTTCCACAACCCCCTCACCCTGTCCCTCTCCCAGAGGGAGAGGGGAGGTTGGGGGAAGAGGGGGGATTCTTCAGGGCGCGGTGGTTCCCGCCTGCGCGGGGACGGTGCCGAGCTTGCGGACGTACGCAGCGAGCGGAGCGTATTCCTCCTCCGCGATGACACCCTCCCATCTGGGCATCTTCGTGCCGGGCTTGAGTCCGGGCGCATTGCGAATCCACGCGACGAGCTGCTCGTCCGTCGTGTAGCGCTGGGCCGCGCCGCGCAGGTCCGCGATGCCGACGCCATCGGTGCCGTGGCACGTCACGCACGAATACTTGTAGAAGAGGCGCTTGCCGTGGTCGGGGTCGTTCGTGGTGTCGTACACGCGCGCGACCGCATTCTGGATGGGCGGCACCGTCCGCAGGTACGCGTAGATGGCCGCCGCCTCCCAGTCCTCGAGCTCGGTGTGGGGCACCATCGGATAGCGCAGGACGTTCCCGTCCGGCCGGAAGCCCGTCTTCAGCGCACGCACGAAGTCCGCCTCGGTCCACTTCCCGATGCCCGTCTCGTGGGGCGTGAGGTTCGCGGTCACGATGTGGCCGCCGTAGAGGTTGTTGAGCCGGTTGCCCCCGCCAAAGTAGCCCGGGGTCTTCTCGGGCTCGAACACGTCCATGGTCTTGAAGTCCGCCGAGTGGCAGCCGTAGCAGTCCAGCGACGTCACCAGGTAGCGCCCGTACGCGACGGGGTTCTCGCGGGGTGGCGCGGCGATGGCCTGCGTCGGGTACGGGAGCGGCTTGAAGGCGACGTGGCTCAGGAACTTCACCAGGAACGAGGGCTGCGTGACGCCGGGCGGGTCTACGTCCGAGGCGGTGACCATGGGGTCGTCGGAGCGCAGGAACGCGATGATGGAGTAGAGGTCCTCGTCCGACAGGTGCGGGAGCTTGGCCATGTACGGCGGGATGTACTGACCGTCCTTCCGGACGCCCGTGCGCAGCAGGTAGAGGAGCTCCCCGTCCGTCCACGCGCCGATGCCCTTCGTCGGGTGGCGGGTGATGTTCTTCGACACGAGGACGCCGAACTCGGCGGGCGCGTCTTCCATCCGCTTGCCGGTGAGCTGCTTCGTCGTCGGGTCCATGTGACAGCCCGCGCAGAGCACGCCCGCGAACTTGCGGCCGCGCTCGACGCGCTCGGGCGTCACCTCCACCTTCAGGCTCGCCAGGTTCGCCGTGGGCGGCGCGTACCTGGGAATCCCCGTCACCTGGACGTACGCGAGGAAGCCGCCGGCCAGCACCGCCACGCCCCCCACCACGCCCATCATCAACTTCAGGATGCGCTTGGTCATGCCCCCATTCACACACGGGCCGCACCCGACTACCATGTGGCATCTGCGCACAGGGGTTGTGCGGTTGCGCACAAGGGGGGAGGACGATGCTGGACTGGAACGATCTCCGGTTTGCCATCGCCGTGCAGCGCGCCGGGACCATGGCGGGAGCCGCGCGTGCGCTCGGCGTCGAGCACACGACGGTCCTGCGGCGGCTCGCGGCGCTCGAGCACTCGCTGGGCATGCGCGTCTTCGAGAGGACGCCCTCCGGGGTCCGGCTGACGCCTGCGGGCACCGCCGTCCTGTCAGCCGCCGAGCGCGTCGAGCGCGGTGTGTGCGAGGTGGAGCGCGCAGCGGCTGCGCAAGAGCACGACGAGGCACCCGTGCGCGTGGCGACGAGTGACGTGTTCGCCACGTACTTCCTCGCGGGGCGGCTCGCGGACTTCCGCGCACGCTGGCCTCGCGCGGAGCTCTCCGTCATCGCGGAGCAGCGGACGGTGGACCTCCAGCGGCTCGAGGCGGAGGTCGCCATCCGCATGGCCACTCGAGACGATTTCCCACCCGGCGAGCCGGGCCTCGTGGCGCGCAAGCTCGGGCAGGTGGCGTGGGCTCTCTACGGCTCCCCGCACCTTCTCCAGCGGTGCGGTGTCGCGCAGGGAGCCGACCCGGCCGGCTCCGCGCGCGTCGTCTATGACGGGAGCGTGCCCGCACCGCCGTGGCCTACGGAGACGAGCGCTGGGGCGACCGTGGCGTTGCGCTCGAGCTCGGTGCCCGTGGTGCGCGCGGCCGTCGAGGGTGGCGTGGGGCTCGGGGTGCTGCCGTGCTTCGTGGGTGACGCCGGGACGCCGCTCGTCCGCCTGGGTGAGCCGGTCGGGTGGTCCACCCTCTGGCTCGTCGTGCACCCGGACCTCCAGGCCGCGCCGCGCGTGCGCCGCGTGATGGACTTCGTCGCGGACGTGGTGACGCACGACGCCGGCATCCTCCGCGGCGAGGGGGGTGCGGCCACCTTCGATACGGCGCACGTCCACCCTTGGGTCCAAGACAGACGCGAGCCAACCACCGTTCGCCGGTGAGGCAAGGAACACCGCAGAGCGCCGTCCCATGTGCGGCGGGACGCAGGCCTGGCAGGGTGCACGACTGCCGGGCAGCCGCTCCCCTGCAGCCCTTCCCGGAGCCTGAGCCCGGCCGCAATTTCTCATCTCGAGGCGCAGGGTGCCTTCGGAGAGGAGCTCATGCGATGACCAGCCACAGAGACGGGCTGATGCCGGTGGGACGGGACCGCGTGCGCGAGCACTCGAGCTCGATCGTGAACGAGCGCATCGACCAGTCCACCCGGGCCCAGCTTCAGCAGTACGTGGGCCGGGACGCGGAGGCCATCGGCTGGCGCGAGGCGCAGCTCGAGAGGGAGTGGGACATCGACCGGGCGCTGATGGGCACCTTCGCCGCGGTGGTCGGACTCACCGCCAGTCTCGCGCTGCGTGGAACGCTTCGAGAGGGAAGGCCGAGCGCCTGGCTCATCCCCTTCGGGGCGCAGCTGGGCTTCCTCATGCTGCACGCGGTGGTGGGCTGGTGCCCGCCGGTGGCACTGTTCCGGCGGCTCGGCTTCCGCACCCAGAAGGAGATTGATGCCGAGCGCTTCGCGCTTCACGAGGCGCTCCGTGCGCGGGGCCACGCAGCCCCGGCACGTTGAGGGTGAAGATGGGCGTACACATTCCCCTCACCCTGTCCCTCTCCCAGGGGGAGAGGGGGATTCACTGGAGAATCTTGTCCACCTGCCCCGCCACCACCGGGTGGTACAGCGGACGCGCCTGCGCGTAGATGCGCTTGGCCACGGGCGCTCCCCAGTCGCTCTCCTTCAGCTGCTTGTAGAGCGGCCGCACGAACTTCCCGCGCCCCTGCGAGGTGAGGAAGGTCTCGAGGGCCGGCATCGCCGGCTCGTAGCGGTTGGCGATGACCTTCTCGAGCCACGCGAAGTGCACCTCGCTGTTGCCCGCCTGCGTGAAGTGGAAGGCGCCGTCGAGCGACGCCATCTGCGCGCTGGAGAGCGTCTTCGGCAACAGGCCCAGGAAGTACTGCCACTCCTGCGTCCACCAGCCCTTCGTCACGAGCGAGCTCGCCGGAGCGCCCTTCAGGAAGCTCTGCGCCTGGGCCTCCACCTTCACGAAGCGGTCCGTCGGGGGGCGGAACACGTTGGAGGGGAGCCCGGGGCCGTACACCCACTCGTCGATGCGCAGCTTCGCCTCGAGCGCCGCTTCCCCCTTCACCAGGTGCTCGCGGATCTCGGCGAGGAACCCGCGCGTGTCCATGGACTGGAAGGCGTACCGGTCGAAGTAGCTGCGCAGGAACGCGTCGAAGCGCTCGCGGCCGGCGGTCTCCTCCATCATCTGCAGGAACGCCGCGCCCTTCTCGTAGGCGACGAGGCTGCTCCCGTCGTCCGGGGACGCGCCGGGCTGCACGTGCAGCGCGGTCCTCGGGCTCTTCTCTCCGGCCTCGTGGATGTTGCGCTCGAGCTCCTGCAGGCTGAGGCGCGACAGCATGGCCCCCACCTCGCTGCCGTGGACGGCCTCCATGATGCGCAGCTCGAAGTAGCTCGTGACGCCCTCGTTGAGCCAGCCATCCGCCCAGGTGGCGTTGGTGACGAGGTTGCCGGACCAGGAGTGCGCGAGCTCGTGCGCGATGAGCGAGACGAGGGAGCGGTCCCCGGCGAGCACCGTGGGCGTGGCGAAGGTGAGGCGGGGGTTCTCCATCCCGCCGTAGGGGAAGGAGGGCGGCAGCACGAGGATGTCGTAGCGCCCCCAGCGGTACGGGCCGTACAGCCGCTCCGCCGCCTCAATCATCTTCTCCACCTCGGCGAACTCGTGGGCCGCCCTGTCGAGCACGGACGGCTCCGCGTACACGCCACTGCGGGCCCCGAGCGGGCGGAACGCGATGTCACCCACGGCGATGGCGAAGAGGTAGGGCGGGATGGCCTGCGGCATCCGGAACTCGAAGACGGTGCCGTCCGCGGCGGGCTTGCCCTCGGGCGTCAGCTGCTCGGCGCTCATGACGGCGCGCAGGCCCTTCGGCACGGTGAGGCGCGCGCTGTACGTCTGGCGGATGCCCGGGCTGTCCTGCGTGGGCACCCAGGTGCGCGTGAGGATGGCCTGGCCCTGCGAGAAGAGGTACGGGTGGCGCTTGCCGGCCGTCTGCGCCGGGGTGAGCCACTGCAGCGCACCGGCCTCCGGGCGCGTCTCGTAGCGCACGACGATGCGCTTCACGTCGGCTGCGAGCGCCACGGCGAGCGGACTGCCGAGGCCGGGCTGCGCTGCTCCGAGTGCATACTGCAGCGGCCGTCCCTCCGAGTCCGTGATGGCGTGGACGACGAGGCCGTCCGTGTCGAGCACCACCTCGCGGGCGCCGGGTGTCACCTGGAGGTCCAGCGTCGCCGTGCCGGAGAGCTCGTGCGCCTCGAAGTCCACCTTCAGGTCGAGCGCGACGTGGGTGACGCGGGCCTCCTCCGGACGCGCGAAGGAGTGGACGTCGCGGGCGGTGCGCGGAGCCGCGGTGGCGGGTGTGGCCTGCGTCTCCGGACGCGTGGCGACGGTGGTGGCCATGCAGCTGGCGAGGAGGGCCAGTGCGGACGCCAGTGCGAGTCTGGCGAGGGGGCGGACGTGGAGGCGGGCGTGGTGGCTCATGCGGGACAGGAGGGTACCTGGCCCGGGAGCGACGGGCGAGAGCCCGCTTCATGGTGCGCGAGACTGGCCCCCGTGCAGGCGGGCGCCGCAGCGAACCTTCATTCCGCCGTCAGCAGTCTCCTGCGCACCAGCGCGAGGAGGGTCACGGCGAGCGCCATCGGGAGCGCGAGCGCTGCTGACATCAGTCCGACCCCGAGCCCCACGACCACGTGGCCGAGAAACGCGGCGACATCCGAGCCCGTGGCGTGCGGAGGCGGGATGTCCAGCCCCAGCTCCCTTCGGACCTCGCCCACCGTCCGTGCGAGCAGCGCGTCGTCGTAGGTGGAGCGGTAGAGGTTGCGCGAGTGCCGGCCCCGGACGAACGCGCGGAACGTCCGGCGCGGAATGCTGACGAGCCCGGCGACCATCCCGCCCAGGCTGAGCTGCCAGGCAGCGACGAAATCAGCGCAGCCGCCACCGAGCTCCCACGCCGAGATCTCGAACTCGCCGAGCGTGTCCGTCCTGTACTCCGTGAGGACGTGGTGCAAGTCGTGGAACCGCACCGCACGCACACGGGCCCGGGTGTTGGGGAAGGGCATCGGGATGGGCCCCAGCTTGAAGTCCACCCACGCCGCGCCATAGCCGCCGTCGGGTCCGAAGTGGTTCTCCTCGAAGTAGCGGGCGCGCGCTGCCAGGAGAGTGGACGAAGCGTCGGTGGTGAGGTGGGTCATTGACGTCCTCCGAGCGCTCCAATCTGGGCCCGCGCACGTGTGTGCACAACGGCCCCCGCGCCTGGGACATCAGCCCCGCTGATGGTGCCGACTGGCCGGTGCGTGCCGTGCAACGACGGGACGCACCGGCCACCTGGCGCCCTACCGTACGAGCGCCACCACGCGTCCCGCGGTGTAGTCCACGAGGTACACGTGGCGTCCGCCCGGCTCGGCCACGAGCGTTGCCGGTGCACCGGACCCGACGGGCGTGGGATAGCGGTAGATCCAGACGCCCTCGAGGCGCGGTCCGAACCCCACGACGACGAGCGCCTCATTCTGGGGGGGTGGGCCGGGCAGGACTTCACGCCACAGCGTCACCCCCGAGCCGTCCGGCAGGAACGCGACGACCTGATTGTCCGGATCCAGCGACGGAGTGAGCGCTGGCGAGAGGACGGCCTGGCCGAGCAGGTTCTTGCCGGTCGCGTCGCGGAGCTCGAGCTGGTACGCGCCCCCCTGCTGGTCCTGGCGCCGGAGGAGCACGTCCGAATCGCCCACGGCGGTCAGCGGCGTGCCCGACGCAGCGCGCCAGCCGTCGAACTGGCGCAGCTCGCCGTCGGAGGTGAGACGCCACACCAGGGAGGACGTGTCGAGCACGAAGCCACCCTCACCGTCGCCCCACACACCGAATGAGGGGGGCTCGTCCGCGCCCGGGGGCAGTCCGGTGAGCAGGCGCATGGCGTTCGGGGGGCCGAAGAGTGCGGCGCCCGCGTAAACGGAGGGGCACCCTTGCGAGGCGGTGTTCAGGCCGAGCCGCAATGCGTTCGGGCCCGAGGTGCCGCCGACCGTGGGGGCGCGGACCAGATTGAGTCCCGTGGGGAGCGTCACCACGCCGCCTGACGAGTCCAGGCACTTCAGCGTGTACCCGGCGCACGGGCCGGGAGGCGTGAGCGTGTCCAGGCAGAGGTGCATGCCCGAGCGCTGCCAGATGTCCGGCGCAAAGGGGAGCCCCACCGGTCCGGCGATGCTGCTCTGCTCCACCACGGGAGCGAGCGCGCTCGCGCCCACCTCCGGAGCCGCGGTGGACGTCACGCCCGCGTCCAGCTCCATGAGGCCCCCGTCCAGCTGGTGCTGCGTGCCGGCATCAGCGATATCCAAGCCCGCATCCGGGGTGGGATCGTCCAGTCCCGCATCCGAGGTGGGAAGGGTGATGGTGCCGGGAGTACCGCCGTCCGGCAGGGACACCAGCGTGGCTCCCAGCCCATCGAACCCGAGCACGCGCTCGCCGACTCCCAGGAAGCCGGGCCCAAGCTCCGTGAGGGCACCGGTGTCCGCGTTCAGGCGGACCGGAAGCACCTGGCCATTGAACAGCGTCGTGGCGAGCACCACGCCTGCGCTCGTGGCCGTGGGGCCCATCACCTCGTCGACAACCTCGGGGGTCAGCGCCTGAGGACGCAGAGCCTGCCCCGGCAGCAGCCGCTCCCACAGCACACGCGTGAGCTTCAGCGGCGCCACCGTCTGCAGCACGGTGCCGTCCACACCACGGCCCGCAACCTCCACCAGGACGGTGCGCTCGAGCAGCTCGCCGCCGCTGCTGCCGGCCTCCATCAACAGGCCTTCCGGGAGCGATGTCACGTAGCGCGTCACACCCTCTCCCAGTGGCTGGGTGCGCACGAGCGTGAGCGACAGCCCATCGGCGAGGACGGTGGGTGGCGCCTTGAGCGGAATCAGGCTGTCCACCTGCACGACGAGCGGCATGCGCGGGCCGAGCTGCGTGGGCATTCGCAGCACGAATCCCCCGCTCGTGGAGCCGGAGCTGCCCGGAGCGGCCGCGAACTGGACGGGGAGTGCATACGGGCCGTGACGGGACACGACGCGCGTGGCGTCCACGGTGGTGCCCCACAGCTCGACGGTGGCGACACCCGCGGCTTGCTGCGAGGGAGGACGGCAGGGCCCGAGGTCCACCTCCCGCTCGAGCGTCACCTGCGTCTCGCCTGCCAGGCGCCACTGGGCGAGCACCGCGCTCGAGCACGAGAGCTCCACCTCCGCGAGCCCCGCGGGGCCCGAGGCCTCGAGGCGCACCATCGTGCGCTGGGGCACGTTCTCACCCTGGGTGGGAGGAAGTGGCTCGAGCAGCGTCACGTGCACGCCCCGCGGGAGCCCCGCGTCCCCCTCCAGCACGGGGAGCGCCAGGTCCCGGCAGCCCGCGGCGAGCAACGCTACGAGCCCGCACGACACCCACGCCCTCCGACTCAACGCTCCAGCTCGCTCCACGGCCCCTCCTCCCGCTGCATGCGCTCGCATGCCAGCTCCGCTTCACGTGGAGCGGACGGCACGGCGTTGGCGCCAACGGGCGAGGTTATATCCTCAGGCCCGCCGCCGTGGGCAGTCGTGCGCGCAGGTGCGACCTGTGGAGGTGACGCGTCTTCAATCTCACTGGAGCGCCAGGAGCTCCGGGCACGCCTCGCCGGCCTCGCACTGCTCGCCCGAGCCCTCGTGCACCGTCACCGGCAGGAGGGGTGAGGGCCAGCGCGCGCTGCGCACCCGCACAAGGGAGCCGGTGTGGGTGGGAGCATGGTAGGCCATGGACCAGCCGACGGGTACCTCCGGCTCGCTCCACTGGTAGAGGGCGCGCGCGTCCTGCGGCGCCAGGTTGATGCAGCCGTGGCTCGAGGGCTCGCCGAAGCGGTCGTGCCAGTACGCGGTGTGAAGGGCGAAGTCGTCCTGGAAGAACATGGTCCAGGGCACGGTGGACACGTGGTACGCGTCGTTGCCCATCCGGCCCGTCATGTCCGTCTCGGAGAACTTGAGCCAGATGCGGAAGATGCCCTCGGGTGTCTCGTGCTCCGGAGCGCCAGAGGAGACGAGCGTGGCGTAGACGGGGGTGTCGCCTTCGTACGCGACGAGCACCTGCTCATCCAGGTCCACGTCCAGCCAGCGCGCACCGACGGGCGTGTCCATCGGTGGTGGAGTGGTGCGGGCCACGCGGAGCTCCGAGCGCGCCACCCAGCCCCCGCCCTCCACGCGGGCCCATGCACTGTCCATCGAGAGGCCGAGCACACCCACCACCGCGCGCGGCGCCAGGAGCGCCACCGCGGGCGCGTCCACCGAGGGCGCGGCGCGCACCTCCACCGGACGGTTGCGCTTGCGTGACGAGAGGGCCCACGCGAGCGGAAGCGGGCGCTGAGCGAGGACG
>JAKEEX010000772.1 GCA_022616315.1 Myxococcaceae bacterium | reverse complement strand
CCTGGCCCGCGCGGCGGAGGCGTCGGAAGGTCGCGCCCCCACCAGCCCCGGTGCCACGCCCGGGGCCGCGCGTCCCACGCCTCCGGTGACGACGCCCCAGGTGACCACGCCGCGCAACTGAGTCCACGCCCCCTGCGCCGCGCCGCCTCCCGTGACGCTCCTCCTCCTCACAGCCCTGCTTGCCGCCACCCCTTGCCCCCCCATGGGCAGGGCCGCGACTTCCCCGCAGGCGTGCGAGGAGGAGGGGGCGGAGGCGCTCGTCGCGCGCGCCTCCGAGCACATGGACGCAGGCGCCTTCCGCGAGGCGCTCGCGCTGCTCGACACGCCGGCCGCCGCGGAGGCCGGCCCGGCGGTGCAGCTGCTACGGGGCATCTGCCACTACGAGCTCGGCGAGGACGCAGAGGCCGTTGCGGCGCTCGGGCGGGCGCGGGCGGATGCCGAGCTCGTGCCCTCCGCAGACCTCTTCCTCGGCCTCATCGCCCAGCGAGAGGGGCGCAGCGCGGAGGCGGAGAAGGCCTTCGCGGCCGTGCTCGCGCTCAGCAGCGACGGCGCGCTCGGCGCGGCGGCCGGCACGCTCCTCGGGCGCTCCCAGCGCGAGGGGCGCCTGTCCCTCGCGGTGTCGCTCGGTGCGGGCTACGACACCAACCCGCTGCTCGCCCCTCCCGGCACGAGCCCCACCGCGGCCCCGCCGGACGCTGCGGGTCAGGCGGCGGTGGCGCTCACGCTCCAGCCCTGGGGCCTCAGGGGCCCCTATGCACGGGCCACGGTCACCGGTCGGCGTCAGGCGCGCCTGAGCGCCTTCGACTCGGCGGGCGCGCAGGCGGGCGCCGGCTGGCGCCACGCCGCAGGCGCGCTTCACGCTGCGGTGGACTACGGGTGGGAGGGGGTGCTGCTCGGTGGGGCGCCCTTCCTCGACGCGCACCAGCTCGCGCTCTCCGCGCTCCTCCTGCCCTCCGCCACCGGGCTGGAGGGCACCTACGCGCTCCGGCAGGACGCCTATCACACGCGCGCCTCCGAGGGCTTCTCCGGCACCCGCCACCTCGGCACGCTCGAGCTGTCCCACGCCTTCGGTGACGCGCTGCTCGCGCGGCTCGGCTACGGGGCTGCGCTCGCGAGCACCGCGGCCCCCGAGCTCTCACATCTCGAGCACGGCCCCCGCGCGGGCCTCTCCCTGAGGGCGGGCCCGGCGGTGCGGCTCCTGCTCGAGGCGCGGCTCTCCCTGCGCAGCTACGCCCCCGCCGCGGCCAGGGAGGATGTGCAGCTGGACGGCGTCGGCGCGGTCGAGGTGGACCTGCACGCCCGCTGGCGCCTCCGCGCGCAGCTCACCGCCATGCACGTCCAGTCCACCGTGCCCGCGCAGTCCTTCGCCACGCTCGCGGGCGGGGTGGGCCTGCAGTACCTCACCGCGCTTTTCTAACGGCCCCCGCGGTTCTCTTGAGGCCCTCGCCATAGCGTACCTGGGCGGTGAGCTGGGGCTCACCCGGGACGAGGCCATGGCCGGCGAGCTCCTGCGCGACCTCGAGCATGCCATCCGCGACGCGCCTCGGGGGCCCTGAGCGACTGCCGCGGCCCCGTGGACTCCCGCGAAGCGTCACCGCGGTGGACAGTCGGGAGAGCGTCCCGTGACCGGAGCGATGGGCAGTGGCACCTTCTCCCGTGGGAGGGAGCACATGCCCATCACCGTTCGCCCTGCCGAGGACTCCGACACGCCTGCGCTGGGGCGCATGGGGGCCGCGCTCGCGCGCCAGCACCATGACTTCGACCCGCAGCGCTTCATGCTCCCGGAGGACCTGGAGGCGGGCTACCGCTGGTGGCTCGGGAAGGAGCTGAAGAACCGCAAGGCGGTCGTCGTGGTGGCCGAGCGCGATGGCGAGGTGGTGGGCTATGCCTACGGCCGCGTCGAGGGCCGCGACTGGAATGCGCTCCGAGACACCTGCGGCGGACTTCATGACATCTGGGTCGAGGAGGCCGCCCGGTCCAGCGGCGCGGGCCGCCTCCTCGCCGAGGAGATGGTGCGCCGGCTCACCGACCTCGGCATGCCCCGCGTCGTGCTGATGACCGCCGCGAAGAACGTGCCCGCACAGCGTCTGTTCGAGAGCCTGGGCTGGCGCCCCACCATGGTGGAGATGACTCGGGAGCTGACGCCCAAGGGGTGAGCATCCGCTCGCCGCTCCCGGACAAGGACAGGGGCGCAGGGTGCTCGGGCGTCCATTCAGGACACGAAGCGCTCGACGAGCACCTGCAGGCGGCGGCGCAGCACACGCGTGGATGGAAGGTCGGACCCGAGCCCCTCCACGGCGAGCATGAACACCTCGGAGAGCTCCCGGCTCTCGAGCACCGCCTGTGTGTACTTGAGCATCAGTCGCTCGTGCCGCTCCTCGACCTCGGGGAGCAGACTCGAGCACGCCTCGAAGAACTCCGCCGCCATCGGGGCCCCCGCAATCTCGTCCCAGGGCTCGAGGAGCAGGACCTCGTACACCTTCATCAGCTTGTCCCTCCGGCTGCCGGGCGCAGCGAGCGCCTGCTCTGCGCGGGGATAGCGCCCCTCGAACATGGACTCGAAGAGCGCGGCGTAGATGTCCTCCTTGTTCTTGAACTTCCGGTAGATGAGCGGCCGCGAGATGTTGGCCCGCCTGGCGATGTCGTCGAGCGACGTCTTCGCGTAGCCGAACTGGAGGAAGCACGACCTGGCCGCCTCCAGGATGGTCACCCGCCGCATCACGTCGCGCTCGTCGCTCCTCGCGTCCACCATGTGGACGAATTGACATCTTGAGTTGATTTTGTCAATCTGTCATGAGTCGCGCGTCGATGCGGGCGTGCAACCGGGGAGCACAGGTGAAGAGCATGGCGTTGCGGAGCAGGCTGGCCCGTGGGGTCCGGTGGACCGGGGTGGTGGTGGCCCTGGCCGTGGTCGGCACTGCCGCCGACGCGTGGACCGCGCTGGGACGGAGCGCCGACGGCCCGCGGCGCGCGCGGATGGAGCGCTCGCCGCAGTGGCAGGATGGCCACTTCGAGAACCCGCAGCCGCTCCAGAATGACTGGTGGGGCTCCCTCACGGCCATGTTCGACCCGAGCCCATTCGTGGGCCCCGCCGCGCCGCTGCCCGCGGTGCAGGGAGACCGTCACCGCTTCGAGACGCCGCCCGCCTCCGGGCTGCGCGTCACGTGGCTCGGGCACTCCACGTCGCTCATCGAGCTCGACGGTCATCGCGTCCTCACCGACCCCGTGTGGAGCGAGCGCGCCTCGCCGCTGAGCTGGCTGGGCCCGCGGCGCTGGTACGCTCCGCCCATCCCGCTCGGGGAGCTGCCCCGGGTGGACGCCGTCGTCATCTCGCACGACCACTACGACCACCTCGACTACCCGACGGTCGCGGCGATTGCGGCGATGAAGGACTGGGACACCACCTTCATCGTGCCCGTCGGCGTCGGCGCGCACCTGGCCTCGTGGGGCGTGCCCGAGGCACGCATCGTCGAGCTCGAGTGGTGGGAGCGCACGAGAGTGCGGGGGCTCGAGGTCGTCGCCACGCCGGCGAGGCACGCGTCGGGGCGGACCGGCATCGACAAGGATGCGACGCTGTGGGCCGGCTACGCGCTCCTCGGCCCGACGCACCGGGCGTACTACTCGGGGGACACGGGGCTGTTCCCTGCGATGAGGGACATCGGCGCGCGCCTGGGGCCCTTCGACGTCACGATGATCGAGGTGGGCCAGTACCACCGCGCCTGGCCCGACTGGCATATCGGGCCGGAGCAGGCGGTGATTGCCCACCGGATGGTTCAGGGCCGCGTCCTGCTGCCGGTGCACTGGGGACTGTTCACCCTCGCCGCCCACGGCTGGACCGAGCCCATCGAGCGTGTGCTCGCCGCGGCCGCGCAAGGGGGTGACACGGTCGTCGTGCCGCGGCCTGGGCAGAGCTTCGAGCCCGCGGCGCCGCCCGCGCCCGAGCGCTGGTGGCCGGACCTGCCCTGGCAGACCGCAGCGCAGCACCCCGTCGTCTCCACCCAGCTGAACTGATTCCCACCCCACGCTCGAACCGAGGACCCACCCCATGAAGGTCATTCTCTTTGGCGCCACCGGTATGGTCGGACAGGGAGTCCTGCGCGAGTGCCTGCTGGACCCCGACGTGGAGCGCGTCCTCGCGGTGGGACGCAACACGACGGGGCAGAAGCACGCGAAGCTCCAGGAGCTCGTGCACAAGGACCTCGCGGACCTCTCCGGCGTGGAGGATGCGCTGACGGGCTACGACGCGTGCTTCTTCTGCCTCGGAGTCTCCTCGGCGGGCATGACGGAGCAGGACTACCGGCGCGTGACGTACGACTTCACTCTCGCCGCCGCGGAGACGCTGGCACGGCGCAACCCGGACATGACGTTCGTCTTCGTGTCCGGGGCCGGGACCGACAGCACCGGGCGCGGCAGCTCCATGTGGGCGCGGGTGAAGGGCGAGACCGAGAACGCGCTGTCCCGCCTGCCATTCCGGGCGGCCTACATGTTCCGTCCCGGGTACATCCAGCCGCTGCACGGCATCACCTCGAAGACGCGGCTGTACAGGGCCGTCTATGCGGTGGCGGGCCCACTCTACCCGGTGTGGAAGGCGCTCCTGCCGAACTCCGTGACGACGACGGAGCAGGTGGGCCGCGCGATGCTCCGGGTGGCGAAGCAGGGCGCCGAGAAGCGGGTGCTCGAGAACGGCGACATCAACGCGCTCGGCGCCGTCGCGGCCTGACGCAGCGGGAGCAGTCCGCTGACCGAGAGATGGGAACCGTCCTCCCCGGGTGTCGAGGGAGCTCACGGTGCAGCGTGGCGCTGCGGCGTGCAACAATCGCCCACGGGGGCTCTCCCTCTGGAGCGAGCCCCCCACCGCACCCGGAGCCATGTCCCGATGCTGCGTCCCGTCGTCCCTCTGCTCCTCCTGCTCTCCGCTGCCTGCGCCACCGTCCGCCCCGCGGAGCCGGGCCTGCTCCCCTGGTCCGAGCAGCTGGCCGTCCGCGAGGCCTGGCTGCTGAAGCGCCACGCCCAGCTGCTGCCCATGATGCGCAGGCACGGCGTGGGCATGTGGGTGGTGGTCAACGAGGAGTTCCACGACGACCCGCTCACCGAGTTCGTCGCGCCTCCGCGCCCGTACGCCGGCGGCCGCGACATCTTCGTCTTCCTCGACGCGGGCGAGGAGGGCCTCAAGAAGGTAGCCCTGGTGGGCTACGCCGAGGAGCAGCTGGCGCGCTTCTTCGAGTCTCCCGCCGAGCCGCGCCCCCAGAAGGAGGGACTCGCGGAGCTGTACGCGCGGTACCAGCCTCGCACCATCGCGCTGTCCATCCGCGGCACGCGTGGGGTGACGCGCTCGCTCACCCATGACACCTACGCCTTCCTCGTGGACGCGCTGGGCAATGAGGCCGAGTCGCGCTTCATCCCCGCAGCGCCGCTCATCGAGGAGTACCTCGACACGCGCCTGCCCGACGAGGCCGCGCACTACACCACGCTGGTGCGCCTCACCGACTCGGTGGTGCGGGAGGCCTTCTCCCCCGCGGTGGTGAAGCCCGGCGTCACCCGCGTGGGTGACGTGCGCCGCTGGCTCTTCGACAGGCTGTGGTCCCTCGGCGTGCGCACCTGGTTCCAGCCGGACCTGCGCGTGCAGCGCAAGGGCATGGGCAACGGCGCCTCGCGTGGCTTCCTCGCGGTGGCCCGCGAGGACGTCGTCATCCAGCGGGGCGACCTGCTCCACGTGGACTTCGGCATCACCTACATGGGCCTGAACAGCGACTGGCAGAAGATGGCCTACGTCCTGCGCGAGGGCGAGACGGACGCGCCCGCGGGGCTCAAGCGCGCCCTGGCCAACACCCACGCGCTGCAGGACGCGCTGATGCTGCGGGCCTCGCGTCCGGGGCGCCCGTCCAGCGAGGTGTACGAGGCCACCATGGCGGAGATGAAGCAGCAGGGCATCGAGGCGCAAGTGTACAGCCACCCGCTCGGCAACCAGGGGCACGCCCTGGGCGCGCACATCGACTTCCGCGCTGCCGCACGGAAGGACGCTCCCCGGACGCTGCGCGAGGGCAGCTATCTCGCCGTGGAGCTCAACACCGCCACCGCCGTGCCCGAGTGGGACGGACAGAAGGTGTACGTGATGCAGGAGGACCCGGCCCATCTCACCGCAGAGGGCTGGCGCTTCTTCGTGCCGCGCCAGGAGGCCTACTACCTCATCCCCTGAGCCACCGAACACGCCGTGCACGAGGGCGCGCTCAATGCATCCAATGCGCGTTTCGGCCCAGCGTTATCAATGGAAGCGGTTGGCCAATGTGTTCCAGCGGCCACCGTCGTGATGGTTCCAGGCGGCCATGGCGTTGCCCAAGGCATCCAAGGCAACGTGCGGTCTCTCGGCGGTCCCCGCATTGTCGGTTTCTATGAGCTGGGCGGGCGGACCCGCCCTCACTCGAATGCCCAGCCCAGGCCGAGGTAGGGGCCGGTGAGGCGGTCCACGTGGCGCACGCCGTCCACGAGTCCTGCGTCGTCCAGCACCAGGCGCCGCACGCCACCCCGGACGAATTGGAACCTACCCCCGCGCGAACGCAGCATCCACGATGGCGCGCGCTTCGTGCACCACCGCGCCCAGGTGCGCCTCGTCGCGGAAGCTCTCCGCGTAGATCTTGTAGACGTCCTCGGTCCCGGAGGGCCGCGCGGCGAACCAGCCGTTCTGTGCCACCACCTTGAGGCCACCGATGTCCGCGCCATTTCCCGGCGCGCGTGTGAGGCGCTCGAGGATGGGCTCGCCCGCGAGCATGGTGGCCTTGACCGCATCCGGAGTGAGCTTCTTGAGCACGGCCTTCTGTGCCGCGCTGGCCGGCGCATCGAGACGTGTGTAGTTCGGCGTCCCGTGTCGCTCGAAGAGCTCCGTCGCGTGGACACCCGGGTCCTTGCCGGTGCTCGCGAGAATCTCCGCCGCGAGCAGGTCCAGGAGGATGCCGTCCTTGTCGGTGGACCACACGGTGCCGTCACGGCGCAGGAAGCTGGCTCCCGCGCTCTCTTCACCGGCGAATCCGAGTGAGCCGTCGAGCAACCCGTCCACGAACCACTTGAAGCCCACCGGCACCTCCACGACGCGCCGCCCCAGCGCCGCCGCCACGCGGTCGATGAGGCCGCTGCTCACGAGCGTCTTGCCCACGGCCGCCTCCGGCCTCCAGCCCGGGCGGTTGCGGAAGAGGTAGTCGATGCACACCGCAAGGTAGTGGTTCGGGTTCAGGAGCCCCCTGCTGCGCGTGACGATGCCGTGCCGGTCGCTGTCCGCGTCGTTCCCGAAGGCGATGTCGTAGGCGTCCTTCAGCTTCACGAGGTTCGCCATGGCCCACGGCGACGAGCAGTCCATGCGAATCTTCCCGTCGTGGTCCACCGGCATGAAGCGGAAGGTGGGGTCCACCGTGGGGTTCACCACGTGGATGTCCAGGCCGTAGCGCTCGGCGATGGCGCCCCAGTACCCCACGTTCGAGCCACCCAGCGGGTCCACCCCGATGCGCAGCTTCGCGCGGTGCACCACCTCCAGGTCCACCGCACTGCCCAGGTCCTCCACGTACAGGCGCACGTAGTCGTGTCGACGCACGGTGGATGCGGTGAGCGCGCGCTCGTAGGGCACCCGCTTCACCCCGGTGTTGCCAGAGGCGAGCAGCTCGTTGGCGCGCTTCTCGATCCACGCCGTGGTGCCCGTGTCCGCGGGGCCTCCGCTCGGCGGGTTGTACTTGATGCCTCCGTCCTCGGGCGGGTTGTGCGAGGGCGTCACCACGATGCCGTCCGCCCGCGCCCCGGTGCGTCCGCGGTTGAAGGTGAGGATGGCGTGCGAGATGACGGGCGTGGGCGTGGGCGCCCCGGAGAAGTGGACCGTCACCCCATTGGCGGCGAGCACCTCGAGCACCGTGCGCTGCGCCGGCTCCGAGAGCGCGTGCGTGTCCATGCCCAGGTAGAGGGGGCCGCTGATGCCTTCCTTCTGCCGGTACTCGCACGTGGCCTGCGCCACCGCGAGGATGTGCGCCTCGTTGAAGCTGCGGCGCGACGCGGAGCCGCGGTGGCCCGAGGTGCCGAAGCTGACGCGCTGCTCGGGCACGCCCACGTCGGGGTGCTCGGCGTAGTACTGCGCGCGCAGGGCGTCGGGGTGGATGAGGAGGGACTCCGGAGGAAGCTTGCCAGCGAGCGGATGGGCCACGGAGGCGCACCCTAGTCTTGCTCGAGGTGAAGGTCGCGGCGTACAACTCATGCCCGTCGCACCAAGCGACATTCATGGGGGAGCCATGAGCGACCCGTCCAGCAGCCGCACCGAGGTGCCGTTTCCCCGGTCCGAAGACCGGGAGCGCAAGACGTGGCTGGTGCAGATCCGCGGGCCCCGCATGGGCTCGCACCTGAGCCTCGAGGAGGGGCAGGTGCTGACGTTCGGCCGGGCCCCGGACTGCAACGTCGTCCTCCCGAGCCAGGACGTCTCGCGCTACCACACCCGGCTGGTGACGCACGAGGGCCGCACCGTCGCCGAGGACCTCGGCAGCACCAACGGCACGCGCGTCAACGACGAGCTGCTCGCGGAGCCGCGCGAGCTGCGTGACGGCGACATGCTGGAGGTGGTGGGCTTCGTCTTCCGCTTCCTGCACGACACCACGCTGTGGCAGGCCATGCGGGAGACGCAGTAGCGCACCCGGCGATGCGCCCCGTCATCAGCCTGCTCACGGACTTCGGCTTCTCCGACACCTACGTGGGGCAGCTGAAGGCCGCCGTGCTGCGGGTGGCTCCGGACGCGCAGCTGGTGGACCTCACGCACGCGGTGCCGGCGCAGGACGTGCGCGCGGGCGCCTTCCTGCTGTGGACCGCGGTGGAGGCCTTCCCCTCCGGCGCGCTGCACCTGGCCGTGGTGGACCCGGGCGTGGGTTCGGCCCGTCGCGCGGTGGCGGCGCGGACGCACCGAGGGGACGTGCTGGTGGGGCCGGACAATGGGTTGCTCGTCCCGGCGCTCGAGCGGCTCGGCGGGCTCGCGGCGGCCGTGTCCCTCACCGAGCCGCGCTTCCACGGGCCGCGCACGTCCAGCACGTTCCACGGACGCGACGTCTTCGCGCCCGTGGTGGGGCACCTGGCGTCAGGTGTGTCGCTGGAAGAGCTCGGGCCATCCCTCGAGCGGCTGGAGGCGCCGTTCTCGTTCCCCGCTCCGCGGACGAGCGACGGCCGCATCGAGGGAGAGGTCCTGCACGTGGACGTCTACGGAAACCTCGTCACCAACGTGCCCGCGGAACTTCTCCCCGCGCGCTTCGACGTGGTCATGGGGCCGGCGCGCATCCGTGGCGCACCGCACCCCCACTACCAGGCCGTGGCATCAGGAGAGCCGCTGGCGCTCGTGGGAAGCGCCGGACTGCTCGAGGTCTCCGTGCGTGACGGCAGCGCCGCAGCCACCTTCGGCGTCACCCGAGGGGCACCTCTTCACCTCGAGCCAACCCTCCGCTGATCCACTTCCCCTCTCCCCCTGGGAGAGGGACGGGGTGAGGGGGCTGGAACCCATCCGCGCCCCCTCGCGCCCACGTCACCACGCCGCAGGCGCGGTGTTCCTCATGGTGTGTGGCTCCGGCCACACGGCACGCTGCGGAGTGGCGATGCGGATGATGCCCAGCCACGCCATCACCTTCATCGCCTGCCAGGTGGGGTCCACCTCCCAGCGGCGGGCGGCGAAGTTGGGGCTCATGCCCCACTTGTGGTGGTTGTTCTGGAACAGCTCGCCCATGCACAGCACGTCCACCGGCAGCGTGTTGCGGGACTTGTCCGCGCCGTGGAAGTTCCGGTAGCCGTACTTGTGGCCGGCCCAGTTGACGATGGCGCCGTGCACCGGCCCCATGACGAAGTGGATGGGCAGGAGCAGGAACTGCCACCACGCGGTGGCGAAGGCCACGTAGAAGGCCGTGTAGAGCCCCATCCACCCGAGGATGGCGAACCACGACTGACCGAGCGTCCGGTCGACGAGCTTCCACTCGGGGTAGCCGCCCTCGAAGCGCGCCTCGGGCTTCTCGAGGTCGTTCACGTACGCGTAGTAGCGATTCTTCGTCTGCCACATCATCCGGAACACGTCGCGGAAGAAGTGGGGCGAGTGCGGGTCCTTCTCCGTGTCGCTGAAGGCGTGGTGCTGACGGTGGAGGATGGCGTACGCCCGGGGGTTCAGG
>JAKEEX010000771.1 GCA_022616315.1 Myxococcaceae bacterium | reverse complement strand
GGGTGGCACAGCCCGCGAACCACAGCCCTGCGACCACGACGACGAGAGAGAGGCGCATGAGCCGAAGCGTCTAGGGCAGGTGTGGCGCCGAGATCCAGCGCGTGCGACCGGAAGGGGCACGAGCGGATGCGGGAGCCCGCGTCAAGGTGGGACTCGCGGCTCCTCTCGAAGCGCCATGTGGCCCTTGACTTTCGGAGGGGTTTCCAAGGCGTGCAACCTCGTCTGGCGCCGCTGGCCCACATGCAGCGCCGTTCGCTCCGGAGCCGGAAAATCGGCCCCGGAGCGGTCCCCCCTTTACAGGGAGGCATGCCTTCCCTCATATCCGGCGGCTCCATTGCGCCACCCGGCGCTCCGCGCCTTGCGGGGGCTCAAGGGGGGTGCCACTGACCGGCGCTTCATCGAGGAGGGGCCCGCACGTGGGTGAGGTCGCGAGGGAGGCGAGGGGCGTGGCGGCGGTCGCGCGGGCGAGTGAACCGGAGCGGGTCACGCCGCTCACGGCGTTCCACGAGCGCCTCCTGGCCGAGGAGCTCACGCTGAAGAGCGCGGACTCCAGCCAGCGCCTGGCCACCGCCCTCTCGGACGCCCGCGTGGACCTCAACCCGCATCAGCTGGAGGCGGCGGCGTTCGCGCTCGAGTCGCTGGGCCGCGGCGGCTGCATGCTCGCGGACGAGGTGGGCCTCGGGAAGACCATCGAGGCGGGCCTCGTGCTCGCGCAGCTGGTGTCGGAGGGCAAGGACAAGATCCTCATCCTCGCCCCGGCCGTGCTGCGCGCTCAGTGGCAGGCGGAGCTCTGGGAGAAGTTCAACCTGGAGACGGTGGTGGTGGATGGGCGCACCGTGAGGGCCAGCGGCAACCCGTTCGACCAGCCCTTCCCCGTCATCTGCAGCCACCCCTTCGCCGCCAACCGCCCGGAGCTGATGGCGCAGGTCCCGTGGGACGTCGTGGTCATCGACGAGGCGCACCGGCTCCGCAACGCCTACCGCGCGAGCAACAAGATGGCGCGGGCCATCCGGCAGGGGCTGCAGGGACGGCCCAAGCTCCTCCTCACGGCCACGCCGCTGCAGAACGACCTGCTCGAGCTCTTCGGGCTGATGTCCCTCCTGGACGAGCAGATCCTCGGCCCCGAGCACGCCTTCCGCGCGCGCTACCGCGTGGACCCCACGGCGGGCGGACTCAGCACGGATGCGACCACCGAGCTCAAGGAGCGCCTGGCCCCGGTGGTGCAGCGAACCCTGCGACGTCAGGTGCGCGAGTACGTGCGCTACACCAACCGGCGCAGCATCGTGGAGGACTTCGCGCCCTCGGCCGAGGAGCAGGACCTCTACCAGAAGGTGTCCGAGTACCTGAGCCGGAGCGAGGCGGCCGCCATCGAGCCGGGCAGGAAGACGCTCCTCACGCTCGCGTACCGCAAGCTGCTCGCGTCCTCCACCTTCGCCATCGCTCCGACGCTGCGGAAGCTGGCGGAGAGCCTGAAGAAGAGGCTCGCCTCGGCGCAGCTCACCTTCCAGGCGAGCCAGCTCCTGGAGCCGGAGGTCGCGGCCGCGTACGCCGAGGAGGCAGAGGAGTGGAGTGACGACCCCGCGCGGCCCGCGAGCATGCAGTCCCTCCAGCAGGAGGTCTACGAGCTGGAGCAGTACGCGGCGCTGGCGGAGTCCATCAAGGTGAACGCGAAGGGCGAGGCGCTCAAGCGCGCCCTGGACCGCATCTTCACCGTCGCGCGTGCCCACCAGTGGCCGGAGAAGGCCATCATCTTCACCGAGTCCCGCCGCACCCAGGACTACCTGGCGCGGCTGCTCGCCGAGCACGGCTACGCGGGCCGCATCTCGCTGCTCTCCGGGGACGCGAGCACGCCGGAGGAGCGCAGGAAGCTCGTCGAGGACTTCCGGACCCACACTCAGATCTTCATCTCCACGGAAGCAGGAGCGGAGGGCCTGAACCTCCAGTTCTGCAACCTGCTCGTGAACTTCGACCTTCCGTGGAACCCGCAGCGCGTGGAGCAGCGCATCGGCCGCTGCCACCGCTATGGTCAGAAGCACGACGTGCTCGTGCTCAACTTCCTCAACCGGCAGAACGCCGCGGATGCGCGCCTGTACGAGCTTCTCGAGAAGAAGCTCAACCTCTTCGACGGCGTGTTCGGCGCGTCGGACGAGATCCTCGGCGCGCTGGCGAGCGGCGTGGACTTCGAGCGCCGGGTGCTCGACATCTACCAGTCGTGCCGGAAGCCGGACGAGATCATCGCCGCGTTCGACAGGCTGCGCACGGACCTCGAGACGAGCATCGACCGGCGGATGACGGAGACGCGCTCGCTCCTCATGGAGCGCTTCGACGGGGACGTGCGCCGGCGGCTGCGCGTCGCCGGACAGCAGGCCGAGGAGTCGGTGGCCAGGCGGCGCAGTGGCGCGCGCGCGCTCACCGGCAGCGTCCTGGGGAGCGGCGCCACCGGGCGGCTGCAGGTGTCACGCGCGGCCTACGCCGTCCGCGAGCGCACCCACGACGCCGTCACGTACCTCTCGCTGGACGCCTCCGGTCTCCCCTCCCGACTCGCCCGGCTCGCGGGCAGGGAGGGCTGGTGGTTCGCCTACAGGTGGGAGACGGCTGGCCTCAGGCCGGAGGAGCGGGTGCTGCACCTCGTGCTCGTGAAGGAGCGCGATGGCACCTTCCGCGCGCTTCCCGTGCAGGACGGTGAGCGCTTCGCCCGTCTGGGGGCGCGCGAGGAGAAGCGCCGCAAGCCCGAGCCCGTCAGTGTGTCGCTCGTGCAGGAGCAGGCGCTGATGGCGGCCCGGGAGGAGCTCCTCCGCGCGGCCGAGCGGAGGAGCGCGCTCGAGCTGGACCTCGCGCGGGAGCGCGCCGACCGCTACGCGGAGGACTGCCTGCTCGAGTCGCGCGAGAAGGTCGAGGAGGCGCGCGGGCACTGGGAGGAGGCCCGCCACGCGCTGCTCGCGACCGACGACCCGGCCGAGCGCATCAAGGCCCGCGGCCAGGCGGACCGCTCCGAGCGGGAGTACCGCCGCAAGCTCGCGAGCCTCCGCAACGAGGAGGAGAAGCGCTACGCGGCCAAGGACCGGTCCCTCGCGGAGCTCCAGACGAAGGCCAAGGTGACGGAGAAGCGCGCCCTCATCGCAAGCTGCTACTTCTGGCTGGACTGAGGGGGCAAGAGCCGCACCCACGTCGCGCCCCATCCGCCGTCGAAGGCATCCGCGCTCCGGAACGACTCCACACCCGGCATCTCTCCGAGGAGCGTGTGGACACGCCGACGCAGCGCCCCGGTCCCCTTCCCGTGCACGATGCGCACCTCGAGGATGCCCCGCTCCCGGCACGCCCCCAGGTACTCCTCGAGGAGCGCCGGCACATCCCGCGGGTGGAACGTGTGCAGGTCCAGATTTCCGTCGATGGGAAGCTCGACGGGCTCCTCCGGCTCCCAGTCCGGCGGTTCCTCGCCGCTCACGGTGCGCCCTTCAGGAGCTCGACGGTGCGCGCGGCGAGCCTCTCCACCGACAGCGGCGCGCTTCCTTCCGCCTTGTTGTTGACGGTGACGTACACCGGAATCGCGCGCCGAGCCGCCCCGGCACACAGCCGCGCCAAGTCGTCGCGGGTGGAGCTGTCCTCGTCCACGAGCCGCGCGAAGGGGGCGTAGCGATCTTTCGCCTCCTCGTAGTCGAGGCCCATGTGGGGGTTCAGCATCCAGCGCACGACCACCGCAGTGCCCTCCAGGACGCGGCATCGCTCGGCCTGCTCTGCGACGGACGGCATACCGGGCCAACCCGCCAGCGCGTGGCACGCGCCCACGGTGCGCATCGCCGCCGCATACGCGGGCGTCAGCAGCGCGGCGTTTCGCACCTCCACGGCATAGAGCGGACCGCGTGGAAGCGCGGAGAGAAAGCCGTGGAGCCGGCGCGGAAAGTCCTCGGCTCCGCCCAGCGCGGAGAGGGACTGGGGCGGGAACTGGAAGACGAGCACCCCACCCTTCTCTCCGAGGCCCTCGACATAGGGCGCGACCACCGCCTCGGCTGCGTACGCTGCGTCGAGGAAGCGCGGGTTGTCCTGCCCGGCGAGTGCCCCGTACCGCGGATGCGCCGGGAAGCGGGCCACGGTGCAGGCGTCGTGCGCCTTCACCACGAACCGGAAGTCCTCCGGCACAGCGTCCGCGTAGGCACGGAGGGCATCGGCTGGGACCGGCGCATAGAACGTGCGGTCAACGCCCACAGCGCGAAGGAGCGGACGCTCCGCGTACGCAGTCAGCCCCTCCTGCGCGAGGCGCGCAGACGGGTAGTCGCGCGCCCAGACGAGCCCCGTCCATCCGGGGAAGGACCACGAGGAGGTTCCCATCCGCACCGACGCGGGCAGGCGTGCGGCGAGGGCACGCTCGTCCTCGCGCACCGGCGCAGGCAGCACCGGATCCTTCCGTCGGTTCGACGTCCGCGAATCGGGGGCCGACCCGAAGAGGTCCAGCTGGGAAGTGCCTCGCTCCGCCATGACCACCCACACCCTCGGTCCCCTCTCCCTCCGGGAGAGGGACAGGGTGAGGGGGCTGTACGTCCGTGCTCCGCCGTCACCCCTTCAGCCGCAGCGCACCTGGAAGCACCGTGATGCGGCACGGCAGACGCCCGGGCTGTTCACCATCCACGTCGAGAAGCACCTCCCCGTCCGTCTCGGCCACCAGCGTGCGACAGCGCATGCGTCGCGTGCCGGCCCAGTTCACGTGCGCGCCGCTGTACACGCCTTTGCTCTTGAGCGCGAAGTCCGCGAGCGTGTAGCCGCTCCACAGCGTCACGTCGAAGACGCCGTCCGCGGGGTCCGCGTCCGGAGCGACGAGCATGCCCCCGCCGAAGTATCGGCCGTTGGCCACGGCGAGGGTCGTGACGTCCACGTCCTCGGCAGGACCGTCGTCCAGGCGCAGCCGCACCTTGTGGTCCCGATACTTGAGCAGCGCCCGCACGGTGCCGATGTAGAAGCTCGCCATCCCGCCGAAGGCCTTGGAGGCGCGGTTCACCTCCTGGTCCACGAGCCCGCTCGCGCCGAAGGAGCAGATGTTGACGAAGTAGCGCCGCTGCGTCCGGCCCTCGTGCGAGACGAACTCCAGCTCGCCCACGTCCAGCGGCCGCGTCTCCTCACCCTTCAGCCGCTCGAGGGCCGCCGCAATGCCGTTGCACCAGTCGAAGGTGCGCCGGAAGTCTCCTCCCGTGCCGCGCGGCAGCACTCCGAGCGCAGCCCCCGGTGCCACGGGTTGCCCGTCCTGGAAGAAGCCGTTCACCACCTCGTTGATGGTGCCGTCCCCCCCCACCGCCGCCACGCATCGGTACCCCTGGCGCAGGGCCTCGCGCGTGAGCTGCACGGCGTGCATGGGGCCCTCCGTGAAGGCGTGCCCGAAGGGCCCGAGTGCCTGCGCCACCTGCGCGGACAGCTCGGCCCACCGCCGTCCGGTGACACCATTTGCGCTCTTCGGGTTGATGACCAGGAACGTCTTCACCGCTCAATCATAGCTCGAAGCCGACCCTGAGCCCGATGCTTCCCGATGGAGTCAGGTAGGCCGCCTCCAGTCCGAGCGATATGGCGCCGAGGCGTGCCCCGAAGCCCACACCGGCGTGAGCCCGGACGAGGTCCCCATCGTCGAAGATGAGCCAGGGGCCCACGAGGCCCTCGATGTACAGGGGCGAGCGCGGCACCTCGACGCGCAGCACGAAGTCCAGGGGCACGCCCACCTTGTTCGGCGAGGTGGTGATGAGCGCGCCGAAGCGGCCTCCCAGCTCGAGCGCACGTGAGGCCTGGGCGCCCACACCGAGCATGAGCGGGAAGACCGCCCGCTGCGGATCCACCCAGTAGTCCGCGCCGAGAATGAGGCGCACGTCCGCCGCGCGGGCGGCGGGAGCTGCGAGCATCAGGAGGACGACAACGAGGCGCATGTGCATGCGCCCGAGTCTGCCACCGCGGAACGAGGACCTCCAACTACTTCGGCTGCGGAGGCGGCACGGCGCGGACGTGGAGCTCGCGCAGCTGCCGCTCGTCCACGTCACCGGGAGCCCCCGTCATCAGGTCCGTTCCCGTCTTCGTCTTGGGGAACGGGATGACGTCGCGCAGCGACTCCGCTCCGGTGAGGAGGAACGCGAGCCGATCCATGCCGAGCGCGATGCCTCCGTGAGGCGGCGCGCCGAACTTGAGCGCGTCCAGCAGAAAGCCGAACTTGGCGCGTGCGTCCTCGTCACTGATGCCCAGCGCGCGGAACACCTCCGCCTGCACCTTCGGATCGTGCAGGCGGATGGAGCCGCCACCCACCTCGAACCCGTTGAGCACGACGTCGTACCGGTAGCACTTCACGCGGCCCGGGTCGGTGCCCAGGTGCGGAAGGTCCTCGTCGTGCGGCCGGGTGAAGGCGTGGTGCGCGGCGACCCACGTCTTGCTCTCCTCGTCGTACTCGAACAGCGGCGGGTTGACGACCCAGAGGAAGCGCCACTGGCCGCCGCTCCCGTACTCGGGGATGTAGCCGAGCTTCTTCCCCAGGTGCAGGCGCAGGTTGGCCATCACCGTGTGCACCACCGCCTCGCGCCCGAACTGGAAGAGGACGAGGTCCCCCGGCTTCGCTCCCACGGCCTCATTGATGTCCGCACGCAGCGCAGGACTGATGGTCTTGCTCAGCGGGGACTGCGTCCACTCGCCCCCCTCACCCACCTTCGCGCGCGCCAGGCCCTTGGCGCCCATGCCCTTGGCAATCTCCTCGAGCTTGTCGCTCTCCGCGCGGCTGAGCGCCTTCTCCGAGGGCACCACCAGCGCCTTGACGATGCCGCCCGCCTCCACCGCCTCCCACAGCATGGGCACGCCGCCCGCGGCGCCGTGCTTGCGCACCAGGTCCGTGAGCACCACGTGCTCGAGCCCGAAGCGGAGATCCGGCTTGTCGTTGCCGTACTTCGCCATGGACTCGTCGTACTCCATGCGCATGAAGGGTGTGGGGATGTCCACGCCCAGGCACTCCTTCCACAGGCGCTGGAGCAGGCCCTCGATGACGGAGAAGACGTCGTCCTGGGAGACGAAGCTCATCTCCACGTCCACCTGGGTGAACTCGGGCTGCCGGTCCACGCGCAGGTCCTCGTCCCGGAAGCACTTGACGATCTGGAAGTACCGCTCGAACCCCGCGACCATGAAGAGCTGCTTGTAGAGCTGGGGGCTCTCCGCGAGCGCGTAGAGCTTCCCGGGGTTGAGCCGGCTCGGCACGAGGAAGTTGCGCGCGCCTCCCGGGGTGTACTTGCCCATGAAGGGCGTCTCGAGCTCGAGGAACCCGTTCTCCACCATGTACGCGCGCGTGAGGGCGTTCATCCGCGAGCGCGTCATCAGCGACTGCTGGAGGGGCCGGCGGCGCAGGTCCAGGTAGCGGTACTGGAGGCGCTTCTCCTCGTTCGTGTCGATGTGGTCCTCGATGGGGAACGGCGCCGCCTCGGAGCGGTTGAAGATGGTGAGCGCGTTCGCCTTCACCTCGATGGCGCCCGTCTTCATCTTCGGGTTCACGTTCGCGCCGCGGCTGACCACCTTGCCGCGGATGCCCACGCAGTACTCGAGCCTCAGGCTGCCGGCGAGCTCGTGCGCTTCCGGCGCGATGTCCGGCTCGAAGACCACCTGCGTCAGCCCCTCGCGGTCCCTCAGGTCGATGAAGACCGCGCCGCCGTGGTCGCGGCGGTTGTGCACCCACCCGAAGAGCACCACCTCCTGGCCGATGTGGGCGTCGGTGAGCTCTCCGCAGGTGTGGGTACGTTTCACCTCGGTGATGAAGGGGACCGCCATGTCGAAAAGCCTCGTCGTTGACGCTGGACGTCTGCTGGGGGAGGGGGCGCACCGTAGGGCCCTGTCCGCTCGAGGTCAACGCGCAAGCCAGAGGGCCGTTTCGTGCTAGAACAGCGAGTGCCATGCCGATCGCCACGCGAACGCGCCTGTCCGGACTCGCCCTGCTGCTCTCGTGCACCCTGGGGATTCCGGCGCGCGCGGGGAGCGCCTCTGTGGACGTCACGGCGGGCCGCGGAAGCGTCGCGTGGAGCCTGCTCGGAGACGTGGACCTCGTCCGCGACCAGACCTTCCTCCTGCTCGGATATTCGGCAGTCCGGCCCCGGGAGGGCTCCCCCCTGCACCAGCTGACCGCGGGGGTGGACCTCGGGCTCGGGACCCACTGGCGCGTGTCCGCGCTCGCGGACGCGGGTCTGCCCACCACCACCGTCACCCCGCTCCTCGAGCTGCGCGAGGTCGTGGAGATGCGGCTGCGCACCACGGGGGCCAGCGCCGGTCTCGTGCTTCGCACGGCCTACGACAGCGCCGGACTGTCCGACCTCGAGTGGGGCATCGATGCGGGCGTGGGGACGAGCGCCCACCGGATGGAGCGCACGCTGCTCGCGGTCCGCCGCACGTTGCTCGGCCCGCGCCATCTGACCGCCGGGCCCACGGGAGAGTCGCTCCTGCAGGTGCGCCCCTCGCTCGGTGCACACCTCCTGCTCCGGTTGGACACCGAGCTGTCCCTGCGCGGCAGCTACGTCTTCTACAGCCGGGATCCGCTGTCGCTCGGACAGCTCACGGCCGCGCAGCTGGACGCTATCCTCGCGAGCGAGGAGCAGCAGGAGAACGGCTGGGACCGCCTCTTCCGCACCGAGGAGCGCGAGCAGGCCGCATTCCAGCTGGCTCGACGCAACCTCGCCGGGGCGGACGCCACGGACGGCATGCTCACGGCGCCTCTTCTCTTCGACGTGCGCCTCGGCGTCACCCACCGCTTCAGCGGCCTCGTGCGTGGTCAGGTGGGCTACGCCTTCAATCGTTACTTCCCCGCCCAGGGCAGCGCCCACGTGCTCAGCACCCGCTGGACCCTCCGCTTCAGCGACAGCTGGCGCGCGTGGGCGGGCGCATCCGTCCAGGTGGATGTCTACGAGGACGCCCCTCCGGAGCCTGCGGGCCTTCTCACGCTCGGCGGGGAGTTCTCGTACTGACAGTCGGGCAGCCCTCTCGCGTGCCCATCCATCCGAGCCCCTCCGCTGTAACGCTTGCACCCCTCCGCGGGGGTGGGCCCACCTCCGGGATTGCCATCCTCGGTCTTCAGCGGCTTGCAGTGTCGTGCAGGCGGGCACACGCCTTGCTCGTCTCCGCGTCACACACCCGCGGGCCGGGCATCCGGGCGGCACGGTGAGGAGGAGCAGGGGGGGCGACGGGGATGGGCGGGACGAGCACCAGGCAGGGGCATGTGGATCCGGTCTGCGGTCGGAAGCTGGGCAGGACGGGGGCGGAGAGCAGCACGGAGTACAAGCGGCGGCGCTACTTCTTCTGCTCGGAGAAGTGCCGCCACGCGTTCGAGCGGCGGACCGAGTGGTTCCGGCTGCACGAGCTCGCTCGCGCCGGGGCGCTCCTCACACCGGGCCGGGTGCGCTGGGGAATCGCCTGACGCCGCTTCAGTCCGCGGGACGGAGTGCCTTCAGACGCAAGCTCACACGCCGGCGCCCGGCCCACTCATCCACGGCCGCGTGGAAGGCGAGGTCCACGGGTCCCCGCGTCAGCTCCGCGCGCTCCGCCATCCCGAAGCCAATCGTGTCCAGCTGAGGCGCCTGCGTGAGGGACAGCTTCAGGTGGCCCGAACCATCCCCCCGCTTGCTCCGGAGCACGCGCGGAGAGGCAGCCATGGCTCGCAGGGCGAGCACCGGCTCGGGGTTGCCGGCGCCGAAGGGCCCCAGCGCCTGAAGCGCCGCCACCGCGGGCTCGTCCAGCTCGTCCGGACGCACGACGACGTCCACGCGGCAGCGCGGCACCAGGTCCTCGTCGCGGAGCCGCTCGGAAGCCACACGCTCGAATGCGGAGGCGAACGCCGCCAGCTGCTCGGCGGCGATGGTGAGTCCGGCGGCGTGCTTATGCCCGCCGAACTTCTGGAGGTGTCCCGCGCACGAGGACAGCGCGTCGAACAGATGGAACGCCTCGATGCTGCGTGCGCTCCCCTTCCCCACCCCGTCCTTCACCCCGATGACGACGGTTGGCCGGTGGTACCTCTCCACGACGCGCGCCGCCACGATGCCGATGACACCCGGATGCCAGCCCTCCGCGTGCAGCACCAGGCCCTTCGCGTCCGGACGGCCCGCGGCCTGGGCCAGCGCGCCCTGGAGAATCTGCTGCTCGATGCCCTGGCGCACCGCATTCGCTCCGTCGAGCTCCCGCGCGAGCGGGCGTGCCTCGTCGAGCGAGCGGGAGCGCAGCAGCCTCAAGCCCGTGGACGCGTCGTCCAGACGCCCCGCCGCGTTGATGCGGGGCCCCAGACGGAAGCCCACCTGCCCCGAGGACACCGACTCCTCCGGCGCGAGCCCCGCGACCTCCTTCAGGGCACGCACGCCTGGGCGCTTTGCGCGGCCGAGCTCCTCGAGCCCGTGGCGCACGAGGACGCGGTTGGCGCCCGTGAGCGGGACGACGTCCGCCACCGTCGCGAGCGCCACGAGGTCCATCAGCGCGCGCAGGTTCGGCTCGGGGCGGGTGGCGAAGGCGCCGTCGTCCCGCAGCTGCTTGCGCAGGGCCATGCAGAGGTTGAACGCCACGCCGGCCGCGCACAGATGGCGCGTGGGGTACGCGCATCCCGGCTGGTGCGGATTGAGCACCGCGACGGCCGGCGGGAGGGTGGCTGGCACCGTGTGGTGGTCCACCACCACCACGTCCATCCCCAGCGCCTGCGCCCGCGCCACCTCCGCGTGGGAGGTGATGCCGCAGTCGAGGGTCACGAGCACCTTCGTTCCGCCCGCGGCGAGCCGCTCGATGGCCGCGAGGTTCAGCCCGTAGCCCTCCTCGAGGCGGTGCGGGATGTACGTGGACACCTGCCCGCCGAGCTCCTCGAGGAACAGGGAGAGCAGCGCGGTGGAGCAGACCCCGTCCACGTCGTAGTCACCGTAGAGGGTGATGCTCTCGCGCTCGCGCAGGGCCCGGCCGAGGCGCGCCACCGCCTCGCGCATGCCCTTGAGCAGCGAGGGGTCCGGAAGGTCCGCGAGCCGGTCCCTGAGGAAGGCGGACGCCGCCTCCGGAGTGCCGAGGCCGCGCTGCGTCAGGACGCGCCCAACGAGCGGGTGCAGCCCGAGCGCCGCAGCCAGCGCCGCGGCGTGCTCGTCCGTGACTTCGGGCAGGACCCAGCGCACGCGCGAAACCCCTCGACGAGCCGGCGGAGCGTGGGCGCCCCGGCCTCGTGGCCCGGTGGAGACCCTACCCGAAGCCGCTGACATCCCGAAGTGAAGACAGAAGTGCGCAGCGCGTGTCCGCCCAACGAAACGGCCCGCCCCCCCAAAGAGGGAGCGGGCCGCGCGTAAAGCGGGGGCAGCCGGCCTCAGCCAGGCCGCCCCGGTGCAGGTCAGGCCACCTTGGCCTTCATCCCGCGCCCGCCGGTGGCGCGCGCCTTGGCTGCGGCGCGCTCGTCCAGCCAGATGGTCACCGGGCTGGCGATGTAGATGGAGGAGTAGGTGCCCACCGCGATGCCCACCAGCATCGCCGCGGCGAAGTCGAAGATCTCGCCCACGCCGAAGATGAGCAGGCCCACCAGCGACAGGGCGGTCACCGACCCTGTGAGGATGGTGCGCGAGAGCGTGTCGTTCACCGCGAGGTTGATGAGCTCGGGCAGGGCCTTGCCCTTGTGCTTCACCATCTCCTCCCGGATGCGGTCGTAGATGACGATGGTGTCGTTCACCGAGTAGCCCACGATGGTGAGCAGCACCGCGATGGACGTCAGGTTGAACTCGCGCCGGGTCACCAGGTAGTAGCCCGCCACCATGATGAGGTCGTGGAGCATGGCGAGCAGGGCGCCGGGGCCGAACTTGAAGTCGAACCGGAATGCCACGTACACGAGGATGGCCACCATCGCGTAGAGCAGCGCGAGGACGCCCTTGTTGCGCAGCTGGCGCCCGATCTGCGGGCCCACGTAGTCCACGCGCTGCACGGTGAAGTCCTTCTCGCCGTGGGCGCTCATCACCTGGACGATGCGGTCCGCCATGCCCGAGGCGACCACCTGGTAGTCGAAGCCGCCACCCTGTGCCTCGCCCAGGCTGCGCACCTCGCTGACGCCGGTGCCGGTGCTCTCCACCGCCTGTCGGATGGCCTGCGGGTCCACCTGGGTGCGCATGCGCATGTTGATGAGGCCGCTGTCCAGCTGCGCGTCGAAGCGCTCCAGGCCGAGCGGCGCGAGCGCAGCCTGCGCCTTGTCCCGGCTCTCCTCGGTCAGCTGGGTGACGCCACCCAGACGGACCAGGAAGCTGTTGTCCGCCTCGGAGCCGATGCGCTGCACGTGCGGGTCGCCCAGCGGCGCCGCCCGCTCGCGCACCTGCTGGGGCGTCATGGGCTGGTGGAACTTGAGCTCCACCAGCGTGCCGCCCGCGAAGTCCACGCCGTAGTCAAACCCCACCGTCGCGATCCCCACCAGGATGGCGAGGTTGATCAGCGTGGAGATGAAGAAGGCCGTCCGTCGCTTGCCGATGAAGTCGATGTTCGTCTTGTGCTTGAGAATCCGCATGTTCGATCCCTTCCGCGGGTGCGGCTGGCGCCCTACACCGACACCGTCTGCGCGTTGCGCCCGTGGACGAGGTACGTGGTGATGACGCGGGTCACCACGATGGAGGTGAAGAGGGAGGCGATGAGGCCGACGATCAGCGTCGTCGCGAAGCCGCGGATGGGGCCGGTGCCGAGGAAGAAGAGGATGAAGCCCGCGATGAGCATGGTGACGTGCGCGTCGAAGATGGTCCAGAACGCGCGGTCGTAGCCCTGGTCCACCGCCACCCGCGCGGCCTTGCCCGCGTCCAGCTCCTCGCGGATGCGCTCGTTGATGAGCACGTTCGCGTCCACCGCGATGCCCAGCGTCAGTACGAAGCCCGCGATGCCCGGCAGCGTCAGGGTGGCGTTGAAGAACGCGAGGCCAGCGAGGATGAGGGCGCCGTTGAGGAGCAGCGCCACGTCCGCGGTGAGCCCCGCCACCCTGTAGTAGACGGCCATGAAGAGCAGCACGAGCAGGAGGCCCACGCCCGCGGCGAGGGTGCCCTTGCGGATGAGCTCGTCACCCAGCGAGGCGCCCACCTGCCGGATCTCGCCCACCGTCACCGGTGCCGGCAAGGCACCCGCCTTCAGCGTGGTGGCGAGCATCTGCGCCTCGCGCTGCATCTCGTCGAAGGTGCGGCCCGAGCCGCGACCGAGGTTGATGCGGGCCTGCCCGCCCGGGATGCGCTCGTTGATGCGCGGGGCGCTGTTCACCGTGTCGTCCAGCACGATGGCCATGCGGCGCCCCACGTTCTCGCCCGTGAGCTTGGCGAAGTCGTTCGCGCCCGCCTGGTCGAACGCGATGCTCACCATGGGCTCGCCGGTGGCCGGGTCGCGGTCCCACTCGGCGGAGGTGAGGGAATCGCCCGTCAGAGGCACGTCCTTCTCCACCAGGTAGGTGCGGTAGCTGGCGCAGTCGTTGCCGGACGTCGGCGTCTGCACGCACTCGAGCAGCACCTCGCGGTCTGCGGGCACCTTCCCTTCGGCGTAGGCCAGGAGCGCCTCGCGGTTGGGGGACTCGAGCTGGGGGAAGCCCTCCGCCATGGTGAGCTGGATGCCGCTCTCGGGCGAAGGCGGCGTCGCCTGGAGCACCTGCTGGGCCCAGGGGCTCGTGTCGTCCACCATGCGGAACTCGAGCTGCGCCGTGGTGCCGATGAGCTGCTTGGCCTCCTCCGGGTCCTGCCGGCCGGGCAGCGACACCTGGATGGCGTCCGTGCCGAGCTTGCGCACGTCCACCTCGGCCACGCCCCACTTGTCGATGCGGCGGCGGATGACGAGCATCGCCTGGTCCACCGCCTCCTCCTGGAACTGGGCGATGCGCGTGTCGTTGAGCGCAACCGTCAGGGTGTTCCCCTCGCGTCCCACGAGGTTGAAGTCCGCGAAGACGGTGAGGACGTCCTTCTGGATGGCGTCCAGCGTGGCCGGGTCCTTCGCGGTCAGCGTCACCTGGAGGTTCTCGGGGTTGGCCTTCGCCTCCACCTCACCGAGCTTCTTCTCCTCGATGTAGTTCTCCATCTGGATCGCGCGACGCTCGGTGCGCTTCTGCAGCGCCGTCTGCGTGTCCACGCGCAGCACCATGTGGATGCCGCCCTGCAGGTCCAGGCCCAGGTTGAGGCGCTTGTCCGCCGAGGGCGCCCACCTGGGGAGCTTCTCCTGGAGCAGCGCCAGGTTGTTGCGCTGATCCTTCGGCAGCACGAAGTACGAGTAGTACGTCGGCATGAGGAACCAGAGGGCCCCCAGCGTCACGCCGACCACGAGGGCCAGCCTCCACCACCACGACCGGTCCATTGCTACTTCTCCTCCTTCTTCTCTGTGCTGGCTGCGGGGGCTGCGGTCTCGCCCGCGGCGGACCACCTGCCCTGTACCGAGGACTTGAGGATGCGCACGCGCACTCCCGTGGCGACCTCGAGGGTGACGTCACGGTCGCGCACCTCGTGGATGCGCCCGATGAGGCCGCCCTGCGTCGCGACCTCGTCCCCCTTCTTCAGCCCGGCCAGCAGCGCGCGATGCTCCTTCAGCTGCTTCTGCTGGGGGCGGATCATCAGGAAGTACATGATGGCGAAGACGGCAGCGATCCAGGCGACGAAGCCGAGTGGATTGGAGCCGAGCCCGCCAGCCTGCGCGAGAAAGATGGGAAGGGGTGTCACGGAGACCGCCTGTCCAAAATCAGTGTGGCCAACCCTCGCGCGGCCCGTGTCTTGACGGTAGGCCGGAGGGTATGGAAGCCGGGCGTCATACCATAGGGAAGGGTCGGCCCGGCAAGCCATGTGTGGGTAGGCGACGTTGGCCCGGGCCCCACGCTGGCCACCCTGGGGACCATGGCCTATGAACGCACTCTGACATGCGTCCCTGCTCCCTTTCCCCCCGGCTCCTGCTCGCCCTGCTCCTGACCGTACCGGCCGTCGCATGCGACAGCTCGCGCACGGGAGATCCGTGCCTGACGAGCCTCGACTGCCTGCCGCCGCAGACCTGCTACGTGCGTCCCATCGCGGACGCGGGCTTCCCGGCCGAAGCGACCTTCCCCTCCGGCTTCTGCAGCCGTGCGTGTGACGCCGAGGGTGCGGGTGGGGGGTGCTCCGGCGGAAGCGTCTGCGCGCTCAGCGGCGGCGTGCTCATCTGCGCCCCCACCTGCCAGGCGGACACGGACTGCCGCGAGGGCTACACCTGCCAGCCGGTGGGTGGGGACCGGGCCTGTGTCTTCCGGCCCCCCTGAGGCCTCACGTGCGCGGGGACGGCGTCATGCGGCTCCCCGCCGCTCCGCCTCCTGGGCCTTCGCCTGCTCGACGAACGAGCGGGCGAAGGTGGCGTAGCGTCCCTCGGTGATGGCCGCCCGGACCTTCGCCATGAGGTCCAGGTAGTACGCGAGGTTGTGCAGCGTGTTGAGCCGCATCGCGAGGAGCTCCTTCGCCACGAAGAGGTGGCGCAGGTACGCGCGTGAGAAGTTGCGGCACGTGTAGCAGCGGCACGCCGCATCCACCGGCCTCTCGTCCCGCGCGAACGCGGCGTTCTTGATGACGAGCTTCCCCTCGCTCGTGAAGAGCAGGCCGTTGCGCGCGCAGCGCGTGGGCAGCACGCAGTCGAACATGTCCACGCCCGCGGCCACGCCCTGGACGAGGTCCACCGGCGTGCCCACCCCCATGAGATAGCGCGGCCGCTCGCGGGGAAGCAGGGGCGCCACCTCGGCCACGCTCGCGTGCATCGCCTCGGGAGCCTCGCCCACCGAGTAGCCTCCCAGCGCGTAGCCGGGGAGGTCCATCGCGCACACCTCCTCGAGGTGTCGCTTGCGCAGCTCGAGGTGCAGCCCCCCCTGGACGATGCCGAAGAGCGAGCTGCGCTCGCGGCTCCACGCGGCCATGCAGCGCTGGAGCCACCGCGTGGTGCGTGCGAGCGACGCCTCCAGGTACGGGCGCTCGCTCGCGGACG
>JAKEEX010000115.1 GCA_022616315.1 Myxococcaceae bacterium | reverse complement strand
GTAGGCGGTGGGGGTGTACCCCTGTCCCCAGGGTGCAGCCCGTGCACCCATGCGCACCACGTGCGTCTCCCTTCCCCCCAGAGCGCCCGCAAGTGCAGCACGCGGCACTACCACTCCGCCCCGCGGCAGCCAGAGCGCCAGAAGGCCAGCACGGGAGCGCACCCGCGTTACCCGAGGGACACAGTGTTTCCCGCACCGTGCAGCGCCAGTGTGCCGACTTCATCCGCGGTGTGAATCAGGCGAGGCGCTGGCGGACGGTCGCAAGTGCCTTGTCGGCACGCTCGATGTCGTGGGGGTGGCCCATCTGCGCGTAGCCGGCTCGTGCGACCTCGAGGTGCTTCAGTGCGTCGGGGAGGGCTCCCAGATAGAAGCAGGAGAGCCCCAGGTCCCAGCGCGCTCGCGCTGCGTATGGAACGTCGCCCAGGACCTCGAAGGTCTCCGCGGCGGCCTCCAGCGGCTCGCGTGCGGCACCATGGTCCCCCATGAGACCCGCGGCCTCGCCCAGGAGCAGCGCGCACAGCGCCGCCTGGTCCGGCTCGCCCTTCTGGTGCGCCATGGGCAGCGCATCCTCGAGCAGAGCTCGCGCCCCGGCGTAGTCCGCGGCCCGCATGCGCAGGTCTGCAATGTCCACCATCACCGCGGCCTCGCGCGCGGCGTCGCCCACCTGGCGGAACAGCGTGAGGGCATGCCGGAACCCCGCCTCCGCCTGGTCCGCGTCCCCGAGCGAGCGACACGCCTCGGCCGCGGCGGCGTGGCACAGTGCCTCACCCCCCACGTCCTTCAGCTCCCGGTACACCCCCACCGCCTGGTCAAGCGCCAGCAGCGCCTCCCGCGGGTCTCCCGCGTTCGCCAGTGCCGCCCCGAGCCCATGCAGGCACTCGGCCTGGCCCTGCTTGTTGCGCCGCCGCTGGTGGAGCCGGAAGGCCTCCTCGTACGCCTCCTTCGCGGGGGCGTGCTCCTCGGCCAGGCCCTGTAGCTTGGCCAGCACCACCAGCTGCTCCGCCAGCGCGTCCTCGTCCTGGCGGAAGCGGAGCTGGGCCACGGCGTTCTTCTGCTGTTTCAGCCGCTCGAGCAGCTGCTCGCGGGGGATGTGCATCACGTCTCCTGGGAACTCTCGTCCGCCGCGGGGGCCCCGTCCTTCCGCCCCGGGGTGTCCTTGTGCCCGCGTCGCGCGCGCTCCACCGGCTCGTGCTCGTGGACGAGCAGCGGAGAGAAGAAGCAGTCCTTCTTCGTGTACTCGTCGTACGAGAACGCGAAGCGGTAGCTCGCGGCCGCGCGCTGGTTGCAGTCCGTGCGCTCGCAGAAGCGGCACGTGACGCCGCTGGGCACGGCCTCGCGCTTGAGGTCCGCCGTGGGCAGCCCGTACGCCAGGTACTTGGCGTTCTCCGCATGCGTGCCGAGGCCGATGGAGTAGGCCGTCCCACGCACGATGGAGCCCTCCACTGGCTGCAGCTGCACCTTGGCGAAGCAGAAGTACGTCGAGCCGTCGGGGAAGATGGAGTACTGCCGCGTCAGCTGGCTGGGATTGAGGAAGGCCAGGTGCACCGCCCACTTCGCGCAGGAGCCCCCGCCCGTCGCGGCGAACTTCAGCCCCGTGCCGCTGTAGCGCTTGCTGATGTTTCCGGCGATGTCCGCGCGCAGGAAGTGGAAGGGCAGCCCCGGCCGCTTCGGGTCGGACAGGTTGCAGAGCCGGTGCGCCACCGTCTCGTACGTGGTGCCGAAGATGTTGCTGAGCAGCTCCACGTCGTAGCGGGTGCGCTGCACCTCGCGGAAGAACTCTCCATAGGTGAGGAGCAGCGCCCCGGCGAAGTAGTTGGCCAGGTTCACCTTGATGAGGCGCGGCGTCTCCGCGTGCCGCGTCTTGCCCACGAGCCGCTCGGTGAGCTTCTGCTCGTCCAGCACCATCAGGCCAATCGACGCAGCAATCTGGAACTTCAGCGGCTGCTCGGTGAGGTCCGGCGAGAGCGTCAGCACCCTGTGCTCCACGTCCAGCCGGCGCACCACGGAGCTGCCCTGGTGCGCGGGAGCGAAGCGCACCGTGAAGCCGAAGCGCTTCTCCATCAGCCGGATGAGGTGGCTGGACGTCACCTGCCGCTCGAGCCCGAAGTCGCGCCGCAGGCCCTCCGCCTGCTCCTCGAGCTCCGGGAAGTAGTTCTTCCGCTCCTCGAGGAAGTCGCTCACCTCGTCGTAGGGCGAGTAATCGAAGCGCACCCCCTGTGGTCCGGCCATGCCCGCGCCCTGGGTGCGCGCCCGCTCCTCGGCGGACAGCTGGGCCAGCACGTTCTCGAGCTGCGAGCGGGTGTTTTTGTAGAGGTTGAACAGCGCAGCCACCGTGCCCGCGAGCTTCGGCTCCGCGGACAGGCTCTGGAGCGACTCGGAGTCGATGTCCAGGCTGCGCAGGAGCGGCTCGTCCAGGAGCTTCGCGAGCGCCTCGTCCACGTGGCCCTCGCCCAGGGTGGACATGAACTGCTCGGGGTCCTGCTCGAAGTAGCGCAGCGCCTTCCACAGGAGGGGGAAGGGCATCACGCGCTTCCCCTTCTCGATGAGGTTCAGGTACGCGGGACTCACCCCGAGGTCGCGCGCCGCGTCCGCCTGCTTGATGCCACGCTGCAGGCGCAGCGAGCGCATCTTCACGCCGACGCTCGCATTGAGGGCGGTCTCGTTCATGGGGCGAACCTCCAGGGCCACGGGGCCCTCGAGCTTTTACCGATTTTCCCGCCCGCCCGCGCCGACGTTTGTCCGGTCGCCTGTAAAGAAACGGCGCCGTGTGGCCGCTCTGTCCCAGGGCGGGCAGCCGTCGGGCATGCGCGGGCTGCCCCGCGGTGGTACGACCGGGGGCCACCATGCCTCCTCCCCCAGCCCAGCTGACGGTGGCGCGCGAGTTCCAGGTGCGCCGCTCCGAGCTCACCTGCCCCGGCCACAGCCTGAAGATGATGACGAAGGCCGCAGACTCCTCCGCGGACGAGGTCATCCTGGACCTCGAGGACGCCGTGGCGGTGTCCCAGAAGGTGGAGGCCCGCCGGACCGTCGTGGAGGCGCTGACCTCGCTCGACTTCCGGGGGAAGGTGCGCGCCTACCGCGTCAACGGCCTGCGCACCCCCTGGTGCTACCGGGACGTCATCGAGGTGGTGGAGGCAGCCGGCCGCTTCGTGGACGTCGTGGTGGTGCCCAAGGTGGACGGTCCCGAGGACGTCCACTTCATCGACAGGCTGCTGACCCAGGTGGAGCTCGCGGCTGGCCTCGACGTGGGGCGCATCCGTCTGGAGGTCCTCATCGAGAGCGCGAAGGGCCTCCTCGCCGCCGAGCGCATCGCCACCGCGAGCCCGCGCCTGGCCTCCCTCATCTTCGGCATCGCGGACTACGCGGGGGACGTGGGAGCGCGGGACTTCAAGGACGCCCCGTACGAGCGCTTCGTCCACGCGCGCAGTCACCTCGTGGCCGCCGCACGCGCCGCGGGGCTCAACGCCATCGACGCGGTGACGGTGCAGTTCCGCGACCTCGAGAAGGTTCGCGCAGACGCGGAGGCTGGCGCCCAGCTCGGATTCGATGGCAAGTGGGCCATCCACCCGAGCCACCTCGAACCCATCCACGCCGCCTACACGCCGTCGCGCGCCGAGCTCGAGCGGGCTCTCGCGATCCTGGAGGCCTATCGCAAGGCGGACGTGGAGCAGGGGACGGGGGCCATCGTCTTCGGGGACGAGATGGTGGACGCGGCCTCCCTGCGCGTGGAGTGGCGCAAGCTGGCCGTGGCGCGCAGGGCCGGGCTCCTGGATGCGCAGGACAGGCTCGTGGACCTGCGTTAAACAGTCTCGAGACCCATGCGCGCGCACAACTTCAGTGCAGGCCCCGCCGCCCTCCCGCTTCCCGCCCTCGAGCAGGCCCGCGACGAGCTGCTCGACTTCCAGGGCACCGGCATGTCCATCATGGAGCAGAGCCACCGGGACGCGCCCTACGAGGCCGTGCACCACGAGGCGCAGGCCCTGCTGCGCGAGCTCGCGGGCATCCCGGACAGCCACGCGGTGCTCTTCCTGTCGGGGGGCGCCTCCCTCCAGTTCGCCATGGTGCCGATGAACCTCCTTGGCGCCGGACGGAGCGCGGACTACCTGATGACGGGCGTGTGGAGCGAGAAAGCCTACGCGGAGGCGCAGACGGTGGGGCGCGCGCGCATCGCAGCCACGACGGTCCAGCCGGACAAGCGCTACACCCGCATTCCCCGTCCCGACGAGCTGCAGCTGGACCCGGACGCCTCGTACGTCCACATCACGAGCAACAACACCATCTTCGGCACGCAGTGGACGTCGTTCCCGGACACCGGGAAGGCGCCGCTCGTGGCGGACATGAGCTCGGACTTCCTCTGGCGCCCGGTGGACGTGCGCCGCTTCGGGCTCATCTACGCCGGCGCGCAGAAGAACCTGGGGCCGTCCGGGGTGCTCATCGCCGTCATCGACCGCGAGCTCGCCGCCCGCGGTCGCACCGACATCCCCCGCATCCTCCGCTACGACACGCACATCTCGGCGGACTCGCTCTACAACACGCCGCCCACCTTCGGGGTGTACCTGGTGCGCAACGTGCTCCGGTGGGTGAAGGAGCAGGGCGGCCTTACGGCGATGGAGGTCCGCAACCGGAAGAAGGCGGAGCTCCTCTACGGCACGCTGGACGCGATGCGGGACTTCTACACGGCCCCGGTGGAGCGCGAGAGCCGCTCGGCCATGAACGTGGTGTTCCGTCTCCCCTCGGAGGCGCTGGACGCAGCCTTCGTCGCGGAGGCGAAGGCGCACGCACTGGTGGGCCTCAAGGGCCACCGCACCACGGGCGGCATCCGCGCGTCCCTCTACAACGCCGTCTCCGTGGAGGACGTCCAGGTGCTCGTGGGCTTCATGCGCGACTTCGCGCGGCGTCACGGCTGAGACTGCCGCCTTGCGTGGAGCGGGGGCTTCCTGCTGAATTTGCCCTTCTTGGTCCGCGTCCTTCGGCGAACACCCGGAGAGCCGGGCCATCCCCCGTCTCAAGGAGACTCCCATCATGAAGCGCTTCGTCCTGTCCGCTGTGCTGTGTCTGGGCCTCGCCTCGCCCGTGGTCGCCAAGGAACTGGCAGGCGTGAGGATGGGTGACACCCTCCAGGTGGCAGGCAAGGAGCTCAAGCTCAACGGGCTCGGGCTGCGCAAGAGGTTCATCTTCGACGTCTACGTCGCCGGGCTCTACGTCGAGAATCCGTCGAAGGACGGTGCGGCCATCCTCGGCGCGGACGAGACGCGCGTCGTCAAGATGATGATGAAGCGGGACCTGGACAAGGCGACCATCGCCGAGGCCCTCCGCACCGGCTTCGAGTCAAACGCCGGCGCGAAGCTGCCCGAGCTGAAGGAGCGCCTGGACAAGTTCATCTCCGCCATCCCCGCCGTGAAGGAGAAGGACGTGCTCACCCTCATGTACGTGCCCGGCCAGGGCACCACGGTGAGCAGCAAGTCCGGCCAGCAGGTGACGGTGGACGGCAAGGACTTCGCGGACGCGCTCTTCTCCGTCTTCATCGGGGCGAAGCCCGTGGACGACGGCCTCAAGTACGGGATGCTCGGCAACTGACCCACGCTTCTGTTGACCACCAACGGACGTGTGGACGGCGCGAGCATTGCAAACGTGGGTCTGGCACCAGGAGGCTGACGCGGCGTGAGCACCAATCCGGGAGTGAGGATCCTCTTCGTGGAGGACAACGAGGAGATCCGAGAGGCCCTCTCCACCGTGCTGGAGGGGGAGGGCTACGCGGTGGACGCCGTGGGCAGCGCGGAGGAGGGACTCTCGCGCCTGCGAGGACGCACCTACGAGCTCCTCCTGACGGACTACTCGCTGCCGGGGGAGACCGGGGCGTGGATGGTGGCGCGCGCCCGCGAGGAGGCGGTGCTCGGTGGGGCGGTGGTGCTGATGGTCACCGCGCACCCGGACCCGAGCGGCACCGAAGGCCTGCGCGTCATCCGCAAGCCGCTGGACCTCGCGGAGTTCCTGCGCGAGGTGGCCGAGGTGACCGCCCCGGCTCACATGGGCGAGACGCAGCCTGCCCGTGGCATCCTGGCGCTCGGCGCGACCCCCTGACGCGCGACGCCCTGACACGCGACGCCCTGACGCGCGACCCCCAGACATAGGGGCTGGAACGAGGAAGGCCGGAAGCGACCGGGGGATGCCCGGACACTTCCGGCCTTCGGGAGAGAGCGGCGGACCGGGTTCGAACCGGCGACCCCGAGCTTGGGAAGCTCGTGCTCTACCAGCTGAGCTACCACCGCGCTTCTGGAGGGGGTTAGTAATCGAGCCCCTCCTGGCCGTCAAGGCGCGTGTGGAGGCCCTGGACTGCGTGCTTCAGTCTCCCTCCTCGACGAGCAGCTGGTAGCTGTCCTGGAAGTTCGACTCGCGGGCCTTGCTGTCGCGCACCTCGAGCACGTACAGGCCAGGCTCCGCGCTGTAGCGGATGATCTCCGGCTCCTCGCCCTTCGCCCGGTCCGCCGTCTGCACGAGCGTCAGCTTGCCGTCCTCGCCCACGCGGTGGAGGTAGAGGCCCACGTCCACCTTGAGGATGCCGAGGAGGCTCGCCACGAGCGGCGTGCGCACCGCGCGGTCGCGCAGGTCCAGCTGGAAGTAGTCCACGTCCTTGCGCGGGTGCACCGTGCCGCGCACGGCGCGGCCCGTCTCCAGCGCGGTGGCGTGGTCCAGGGCGTTGTTGGGCTCGCGCTCCTCGGTGCCGTTGTCCGGGCTGACGGTGACGCCCAGGCGGTAGGGGAGCTCGGGGTTCTCGAAGTCCTTCACCCACTTGCCCTCCACCTGCCTCAGGCCACTCTCCACCTTCACGAAGCAGCTGCCCTGGCAGACGACGTTGTTGAGCTGCTCGGGCTCCTTCACCGCGCCATCGCGGCTCGTCAGGAGGGTCCGCTCGCCCTTGTCCGTGCGCTCCACGACGGACAGCGTGAGGTCCAGGCGCTCCACTCCGGAGAGGTGGAAGTCCGCCAGCACGGGCCCTGCGGTGCGCAGCTCGTAGTAGTCCACGTCCGTCTTGGGCACGAGGAAGCCGTCCCGGTGGGCACCCGCCGTGAGGAGCGTGGCCTTCGCGAGCTCGTCGTTCGGCTCGAGCTCCGCGTTGGCCCCCGCCTCCTCCGCGGACACGGTGAGAGTGTAGGGCGCATCCGCGCTGTAGCCCCTCCGCGCGGCCTTGCCGACGCCGCTCCACGCGCTCTTCACCACGACGTAGACGACGCGGTCCGTGCCACGGATGCCCACGTTGCGCAGGGAGAGCCCCTCGCCCTCCTTGCCACGCACCTGGAAGAGCGGCGCTTCGGCGGCGGAGAGGATGCTCAGGTCGTAGCGCACGCCGGGCACGCCGCTCAGCTCGATGCGCAGCGGCGTCGCGGGCGGCTCGGCCTCGGCCGGAGCCGTTCCCGGCACCTGCGCCATCGCCGGGAGCACCACACCCTGCGGAGAGGGCGCGGGCACCTGGCCCTCGGGGGCTGGCGCATCGGCGCTCTGCGTGGGCGCGGCGCCGGGGATGGAGGTGGGCGTCTCGGGCCGCGAGGGTGGGGTGGCCTGCTCGGGTGCGGCGCCCGGAATGGGGGCGGTCGCCCCTCCGGCGCTCGCCGTGGGCGCGGGCTCCTGCGCCGGCAATTCGAGGCGGTACCAGTCCTCGTCGGAGGCGTGCCCCATGAGGCCCTGCACCGGCGTGCCGAGCGGCACCACGTTCGCGTCCACCGCGCGGTCGTTGGGCTCCTGCTCCTCGCCCGCCGGCGCGTCCGCGAAGCGGACCTGCAGCGTGTAGCTTCCACCGGCCCCGCGGCGCGCAGGGAACACTTTGAGGAAGCGGCGGTGCGTCAGGTGCAGGTTGGGGAGACGCTCCGGCCGGCCTTCCCCTTCGCTGTTGACCGAGACGAGGCGGTTGCGGTCCTCGTCGTACACCTCGAGCCCCACGTCCCCGCCGGGCAGCCCGCTCACCAGCACGTCCACGCGTGGGCGCTGGCCGGGCTCGAGCGCGTACCAGTCCTCGTCCGGCTTGGTGGGGTCCGCGCTCAGGCTTGCGCTCACGTCGGTGTCGCCCGCCACGGCGAGCGCCTGCTCCGGACGGCCGTTCGGCTCCTGCTCGGCGGCCGCGACCGGGCCCGGAGGCCCTGCGTCAGGGGGGGCCTCCCCGTTGCCGCGGTCCTTGCAGCCCGCGAGCGCAGCGACCGTGGCCACCAGCCAGAAAAATCCCGAGCGACGCATGTGCCCTCCAGCGCATGAGCGCCCTTTCTCGGGGCGCCCCGCTTCCCTGTCAAGCCGGCAACACCCGGCCGGGCACACGCTTCCCGTGTCCGCACCCGGATCGGGCGCGGACCTCATGAGCAGCCAGGCGGGCGACGGAGGGACGCAGCCCAGGCCTCCCCGAGGTGGTGGGGGTCAGGCCCGGGGGAGGCCGCCGGGGCCTCAGCCGAGCGCCGACTTCTTCCGGGCGCCGAAGGCCTTGAAGAAGTCGATGATCTCGCGCTCGGCGGCGGCGGCGTCCACGGCGTCCCTGAACTCGGACTCGAGGAACATGCCGCCGCAGGACTCGCAGGTGTCGTAGTGGAGCGGGTGGTTCCGGTCACCGCCGTCCACGCGGACCAGGTCCACGTGGCACTCCGGGCACTGGCCCGTGAGGGCCTCCGCGTCCAGCTTGCCGCCGAGCGTCTCGAGCCCCGGCAGGTTGTTGTGCAGGAGCATCCTGTTCAGGTCCGCGACGTCGAGCCACAGCCCGCCGCAGTCTCCGCACTTGCGCAGCGTCTGGTCCGTCCCCGCGAGTTCGGACATCTCGACGTTGCAGCTCGGGCAATTCATGGTGACTTCTCTGGCTCCTGGTGCGAGGGAGGACATGCTCCCGGGGTAACAGATCAAGCTGGAGCATAGGTCCAGCAAAATTCAGGATGCAACCCGGGCGGCGTGCGCCCGTCCGCCCTCATGCCTTCATCCGGACAGCGTCCGCACCCAGCGAGCGCAGCTTCTCCTCCAGCCGCTCGTAACCACGGTCCAGGTGATAGACGCGCTGGACCTCGGTGTGTCCCTCGGCACGCAGGCCCGCGAGGATGAGCGAGGCGGACGCGCGCAGGTCGGTGGCCATCACCGGCGCACCCGACAGGCGCTGCACACCCTTGACCACCGCGGTGGTGCCCTTGATGGAGATGTGCGCCCCCATCCGGTCCAGCTCCGCCACGTGCATGAAGCGGTTCTCGAAGATGTTCTCCGTGATGATGGACGTGCCGTCGGCCACGGCCATGAGCACCATCAGCTGGGCCTGCATGTCGGTGGGGAAGCCCGGGTGCTCGCTGGTGGTGATGTCCACCGAGCGCGGCACCTCCGGGCCCACGCAGCGCAGGCCGTGGGGCTCGGCGGTGATGCGGCAGCCCGCCTCGCGCAGCTTCTGGATGGCCGCGTCCAGGTGCTCGGGCACCGCGTGCTTCACCAGCACGTCACCGCCGGTGATGGCCGCGGCCACCAGCAGCGTCCCCGCCTCGATGCGGTCCGCGACGATGACGTGGTCCTCCACGGCCTTCAGCGACGCGACGCCGTCGATGGTGATGACCGGCGTCCCGGCGCCCTGGATGCGCGCGCCCATCTTCGTGAGCACCCGCGCCAGCTCCTCCACCTCCGGCTCGCGCGCCGCGTTCTCCAGCACGGTGCGCCCCTCCGCGAGGACGGCCGCCATCATGACGTTCTCGGTGCCGGTGACGGTCACCATGTCGAAGTTGATGGTGGCGCCACGCAGGCGCTTGGCGCGCGCCTCCACGTAGCCCTCCGCGAGGGTGATCTCCGCGCCCATCGCCTCGAGCCCCTTGAGGTGCTGGTCGATGGGACGCGAGCCGATGGCGCAGCCACCGGGCAGGCTCACCCGCGCGCGGCCGTGCCGTGCCACCAGCGGACCGAGCACGAGCACCGAGGCCCGCATGGTCTTCACCAGCTCGTAGGGAGCCTCGGGGGTGATGGCGGGCCTGGTCCACACCTTCACCGTCCCCTTCGGCCCCTCGGTGAGACGCTCCGCCTCGCAGCCCATGGTGCGCAGGAGCTTGAGCATGGTGTGGACGTCCGCGAGGCCCGGCGTGTTGCGGAACGTGTGCTCGCCGTCCGCCAGCAGCGCGGAGGCGAGGATGGGCAGCGCCGCGTTCTTGGCCCCGGACACCTCCACGGTGCCCTCGAGGCGACGACCACCGTTGACGACGATCTTGTCCATGCTCTTCCTCTTCGAGTCCGTTGTGCCTCGCCCGGTGTGGCGCTCAGGCCGCGGGCGTCCTGCCGAATGCGAAGCGGTCGCGCCGCTCGAGGTCCTTCTCCACGCGTACCTGTGCGTAGCCCGCCCGCTCGAGCAGGACGCGCACCGCTGCGCCCTGCGTCTCGCCAATCTCCATTGCAAGGAGCCCGCCGGGGACGAGCCGCTCGCGCGCCACGCCCACGAGCCGGCGCACCACGTCGAGGCCGTCTGCACCCCCGTCCAGCGCGAGGTGCGGCTCCTTCTGCACCTCGGCCTGGAGGGTGGGAAGCTCCCCGCTGGCCACGTAGGGGGGATTGCTCACCACGACGTCGAAGCGCACCTCCGGAGGGAGCGGCGCGAGCAGGTCCCCCTGCAGCACCGTGACGCGTGCACCCACCCCGAGCGCCTCTACGTTCTGCCTCGCCAGGGCGCACGCACCTTCGGAGACATCCGTGGCCCACACGTGGGCGAGGGGACGCTCGGCGGCCACGCTCACCGCGATGCAGCCCGAGCCGGTGCAGACGTCCAGCACGCGGCGGGGCTCCTCCGTCGGGAGGACCTGCAGCACGTGGTCCACCAGGAGCTCCGTCTCCGGGCGCGGGATGAGCACCCGCTCGTCCACCGCGAAGCGGCGGTTGTAGAACTCCTTCGTGCCCGTCAGGTACTGGGTGGGGACGTGGGCCATGCGCCGCTCGATGAGCGCACGGAAGCGCGTGAGCTCGTCCTTGTTCAGGGGCCGCTCCAGGTCCACGTACAGCTTCACCCGGCTCAGGGCGAGCAGGTGGGCGAGCAGCACTTCGGCGGTGAGCCGCGGGCTGTCGATGCCCTTCTTCTCGAAGTGTCCCGTGGTCCAGGTGAGGACCTTGCGGACCGTCCACGCGTCGGTGCTCATGGACCCTGCGGCGGCGCGGCGCCACTCTCCTGCTTGAGCTGCTCGGCCTGGAAGTGGGCGCGGCAGGCGCTGAGGAGCTCCTCGATGTCGCCGCCCATCACCGCCGCGAGGTTGTGCCGCGTCAGCCCGATGCGGTGGTCCGTCAGCCGGTCCTGGGGGAAGTTGTAGGTGCGGATCTTCTCGCTCCGGTCGCCCGTGCCCACCTGTCCCCGCCGCATGCTGTCGCGCTCGTTGCGGATGCGCTCCTGCTCGAGCTCGTAGAGGCGTGCGCGCAGCATGCGCTCGGCCTGGGCCCGGTTCTTCGTCTGGCTCTTCTCCTGCTGGCACTTGACGACGATGCCCGTGGGCTTGTGGATGAGGCGCACCGCGGAGTCCGTGGTGTTGACGCTCTGGCCGCCGCTGCCCGTGGAGCGCATCACCTGCATCTCGATGTCCGCGGGGTTGAGCTTGATGTCCACGTCCTCCGCCTCCGGCATCACCGCCACGGTGATGGTGGAGGTGTGGATGCGCCCCTGCGCCTCCGTTGCGGGCACGCGCTGCACGCGGTGCACGCCGGACTCGTACTTCATGTTGGAGTAGACGCTCTCGCCCGCGAGGGTGAGGGTGGCGTCCTTCACTCCACCTGCGTTGCCCGCGGAGAGGTCCACGATGTCCGCCTTCCAGCCCTTGCGGGTGGCGTAGCGGAGGTACATCTGCATGACCTCCTCGGCGAAGAGCGCGGCCTCGTCCCCGCCGGCGCCGGCGCGGATCTCCACGATGACGTCCTTGTCGTCCGCCGGGTCCCTCGGAAGGAGCAGGATCTTGAGCTCCCCCTCCAGCTCGTCGCGGCGCTCCTTCAGCCCCGGCAGCTCGGACTTGCCCATCTCCCGCTCGTCGGGGTCCGACGAGGCGAGCATCTCCTCGGCGGCAAGGACGTCGTTGAGGACGGTGCGCCACGTGCGGAACGTCCCCACGAGCTTCTCCAGCGAGGAGCGCTCGCGCGCGACCTTCTGGAGCCGCGCGGCGTCGGCGAGTGTTTCCGGGTTGGAGAGGTCTGCGGTGAGGCGCTCGAAGCGGCGCTCCACCTCTTCCAGCTTGTCAATCATGGGGTACCCGGGCGGTTTGTGCCCGGTGCGGTGGAACAACGCAAGGCTTCGGCTTCATTGCAGAAAGACGTGGACGGTCGCCGGTCAAGCATGAAATACGGCGGCCCGCGAATCCCCGCGAGGTGGCCGATGTCCGGCGCCTCAGGGGGCGAATGCCTGTCGAGCGAGGGAGAGACGTCATGGCCGCCACCAAGCCTGGTCACCTGTCGAAGAAGAACCTGAAGCAGTACCTCGAGGCCCGGACGAAGAGGGGCGAGACCGCCGCCGAGCCGAAGGTGGCCGTGAAGGGCAACCGCACCAAGAAGTCCCTGGCCGTGCGCGCCAAGCCCAAGCAGTCCGTGCTGAAGCGCCGCCGCGTCCGCAGCCGCATCGCCGCGGGCAAGTAGGCCTCCTCAAGGAGCAGCCAAAGCCGCCTGCAGCTCCGGGAGCGGCGTGGGGAACACGGCCGAGCGCTCGACGAGCGTGCGCAGCACCGCCTCACGCGCCTCTCCCTCCAGGGGGAAGGGCTGCATGGGGCGCTCGGGATAGCGGTCGGTCTGCAGCGCGACGAGCTCGGAGCCGAGGTAGCCGCCCGGGCCGAACCGCGCCTTGAAGAGCGCGCTCCGCTTGTCGCGGGGGTCCCAGTTGCCCCCGAAGACGAGGTTTCCGAGCGAGTACACGATGGGCGCGCCCTGGTGGAGCTCCATCCCCTGGAGGACGTGGGGGTGGGAGCCCAGGACGGCGGACGCCCCGGCCTCCACCGCGGCACGGCCCAGGCGCACCTGGTACGGCTCCGGCTCCCCGTTCCCCTCGATGCCCCAGTGGAAGAAGGGGATGACCACGTCCGCGACGGCGCGTGCTGCCGTCACGTCCTCGCGCACCATGCGCTCCATGGCCTCCACGTCCCACGCGTGGCCCGCCACGCCCGGCGTGGTGTCCGTGGCGATGACCTCGGGCGGCTCGATGTTCCGGGTGCCGAGGAAGTAGTAGCCGAGGAGCGCCACGCGCGTGCCGTTCACCGTGACGATGGCGGGCCTGCGCGCCTCGGCGAGGTTGCGTCCCGCCCCGAAGTGGGGAATGCGCGCCGCATCGAGCGTGGCGAGCGTGTCCATCAGCCCCACCACCCCGTAGTCCAAGAGGTGGTTGTTGGCGAGGCTCACCGCGTCCACGCCCCCTGCGAGCAGCGCCGAGACGAGCTCCGGTCGCGCGCGGAAGTTGAAGTTCTTGGGCACCTTCTCGCCGCGGTCCGTGAACGGGCACTCGAGGTTGACGAGGAAGAGGTCCGCGCCGTCCGCGACGGGGCGCAGCTCCTTGAAGCCGTAGGCGGCCATCTCCTCGCGCGTCGCGCCCCGGGCCACCTGGTCGTCGAAGTACTCCTCGTAGTGGTAGCCGAGCGTGACGTCCCCGCCCGCCAGGAGGGTGAAGGGCCGTGCTTCCGGCGGCGGTGCCACGGAGGGCGCCTGCGGGGGAGGCGGCGCAGCGACAGCAGGGGGCCGCGTCTCGGGGACGCGGGGAGCGCAGGCGGCGAGGACGAGCAGCGGCAGCAACAGGCGGCGCATGGGGGGCGACTGTAGACCCATGCAGGTCCTCCGGGGGAGAGGTGGGGCTCCGTGTCCCGGGGGCGTCGGCGGCAGGACGGGCGGGCGTCCTTGCCGGTGCGCCCTCGGAGCCGACCTTGCACGGCCTTCGACACGGCGCATACATTGCTCGGCTCCCCTATGGCGCGAGAGAAGGACAGCATCGCTCAGTCAGACGAGCACAACTCCCGGGGCATCGAGCTGGCCGACCGCGGGTGGCTCGACGAGGCCATCAAGGAGTTCAAGAAGGCCATCGAGCTGGACCCCGACTCGGCCCACGCGCACGACAACCTCGCCACCGTCTACGCGGAGAAGAAGCTCTTCCGCGAGGCGCTCACGAGCTACCTCACCGCCCTGAAGCTGGAGCCGGAGAGCGCCACGGCGCACTACAACCTCGCCTGCTTCCTCTCCACGCACGCCGGGGAGATGGCCATCGCCCAGTACCACGAGGCCATCGAGCTGGACCCGGAGTACCCGGACGCGCACCTCAACCTGGGCCTCACCTATGCGGACCAGGGGAGGATGGAGGACGCGGCGCGCGAGCTCCAGACGGCCATCGAGCTGGACCCCACCGACGCCTTCCCCCGCCACGAGCTGGCCCTGCTCTCCATGGACGAGGGGGACTTCCGCACGGCCATCTCCCAGCTGAAGGAGGTGGTGCGGATGGAGCCGGACAACTTCGAGGCGCACGTGGACCTCGGCATCTGCTACGCGCAGAAGGGCTTCTACGCGGAGGCGGAGCGGGCCTACGAGCGCGCCCGGGAGCTGAACGGGGAGGACCTGCTCCTCACCTACAACTGCGCTGCGCTCTATTCCCTCTGGGGCCGCCGCGCCGAGGCGCTCTCTGCTCTCGAGAAGGCACTCGCCCAGGACCGGACGCGGGTGCAGGGGTGGCTTGCGGCCGACGCCATGTTCGACGCGATGAAGGGTGACCCCGAGTTCGAAGCACTGGTGGGCTGACGCGATGGAATGGTTCTTCCTGGGGCTCGCGCTCCTCCTGGTCCTCGCCAACGGCTTCTTCGTCGCCACCGAGTTCGCCATCGTGAAGGTGCGCGGCTCGCGCCTGCAGACGATGGCCGAGGAGGGCATTCCGGGGGCGGGCACGGCCCTCAAGATGTCGCAGCAACTGGACGCCTACCTGTCGGCGACGCAGTTCGGCATCACGCTCGCGTCGCTGGCGCTCGGCTGGATTGGTGAGCCCGCCTTCGCGCACTTGCTCGAGCCGCTGTTCGTGCGCGTCCTCCCGGACCCCTCGGCGGCCGCGGGCCTGGCGCACAAGGTGGCCGTCCCGGTCGCGTTCGCCATCATCACGTTCCTCCACATCGTGGTGGGGGAGCTCGCGCCCAAGTCGCTCGCCATCCAGAAGGCGGAGGCCACGACGCTGGCGGTGGCCCTGCCCATGCGCGTGTTCTACGTGCTCTTCTACCCGGGCATCTGGCTCCTCAACGGTGTCGCGGGGAGGCTGCTCAAGCTGTTCGGCCTCACGACGGCGGGCGAGGCGCACGAGGCCCACAGCGCGGACGAGCTCAAGGTCATCCTGCACAGCTCCGCGCAGGCGGGCGCCATCACCGAGTACCGCGCCAACCTGCTCTCGCGGGCGCTGGAGATGGTGGAGAAGACCGCGCGGCAGGTGCTGGTGCCGCGCAACCAGGTGCGCTTCCTGGACCTCGAGGAGCCGCTGGAGAAGTCCATCGCGGAGGCGCGCGCGGCCGGCCACACGTGGCTTCCGGTGGCGCGCGAGAACCTGGACCAGGTGGAGGGCGTGGTCAACGTCAAGGACCTCTACTACCTGCTCTCCAGGGGCGAGCTGAGGTCGCTCGCGCAGGTGCAGAGGCCCGTCCTCTTCGTCCCCGAGAACGTCACCCTCGAGCAGCTCCTCAAGGAGTTCCGCCGGCGGCGGCGCCAGCTGGCCGTGGTGGTGGACGAGCACGGCGGCACCTCCGGCATCGTCACGCTCGCGGACGTGGTGGCCGAGGTGGTGGGGGACGTGGCGGAGCTGGGGCGGAAGGTGGACGAGGTGAAGACGCTCCCCGGTGGCCGGCTGGAGATTCCCGGGACCGCCCAGCTGGACGACCTGAGCGACCGGCTCGACGTGGAGTTCGAGCTTCCGGACCTCGAGGAGGGAGAGGTCACCACCGTGGGTGGCTACCTCATGGCCCGCCTGGGCCGGATTCCGCAGGTGGGCGACTCGGTGGCGGTGGAGCAGTGGGAGGTCCGCGTGCTCGAGGTGGAGGGCCCACGGGTGCGCACCGTGAGCGTGTCTCCCCGGGTGCCCGTGGCCACTGCCGTCGTCACCCCCTCCTGAGCCCTGCCTTCACTGCAAGTACGAGCCGGGTGAGGCGAGCGCGCACGTCGCCTTCCGGTGTGGGTGCTACAGGTCTGTGCGTATGACCTCCGACATAGTGTCACGGAAGGCCATGTCACGCTTGCTGGGCAAAAGTTGCGCGTGCTACTGAAGGATCCTCCCTAAGGCGCGCGCGGGGCCGATTTTCCGGCCTCGGACGCGCCTGCCGCCGCCTCCCGAGGACCCTCCCCAGGCCATGCGCATCAAGCGACTGGACATCACGGGCTTCAAGTCGTTCATGGAGCGCACCGTCTTCACCTTCGGTGACGGCATCACCGCGGTGGTGGGGCCCAACGGCTGCGGCAAGTCGAACGTCGTGGACGCCATCCGCTGGGTGATGGGGGAGCAGTCCGCCAAGAACCTCCGTGGCCGCGGCATGGAGGACGTCATCTTCAACGGCTCGGAGAACAAGGCCCCGCTCTCCATGGCCGAGGTGTCCCTCACCTTCCACGTGGACGACGGGGACGAGCTCGCACCGCAGTACCAGGGCTTCCCCGAGGTGACCGTCACCCGCCGCCTGTTCCGCAACGGCGACTCCGAGTACCTCATCAACCGCACGGTGTGCCGGCTCCTGGACGTCACCGAGCTCTTCCTCGGCACCGGCGTGGGCACGCGCGCCTACTCCATCATCGAGCAGGGCCGGGTGGGCCTCATCGTCTCCAGCAAGCCGGAGGACCGGCGCGCCCTCATCGAGGAGGCCGCGGGCATCACGAAGTACAAGTCCCGCCGCCGCGCCGCCGAGCGCAAGATGGAGCACACGCAGGCCAACCTCCTGCGCGTCAACGACATCGTCGGCGAGCTGGAGAAGCGCCTGGACAGCCTGCAGCGGCAGGCCAAGCGCGCGGAGAAGTACCGGCGGCTCAAGGCCGAGATGCGCGACATCGAGCTCCACGCCGCGAGCCACCGCTACCTCGAGCTGCACGCGCACGCACAGCTGCTGCGCGGCGAGCTGGACTCGAGCGGCGCGGAGGAGCGCGCCGTGCTCGAGCGCGTGCGCGAGCTCGAGCAGGCCATCGAGGAGAAGCGCCGCCTCCTCGAGGCGGACGCGGAGGGCCTCTCCGCGCTGCAGGCGCGGGTGCACGCGCTCGAGAGCCAGACGTCGCTGGACGACCAGAACCTCGGCCACTGGCAGGTGGACGCCGCGGACACCTCGAGGCGCGCGGAGCAGGCGCGCGCGGAGCTCGTCGCGCTGGAGGCACGCCTCGCGGAGGTGGAGGTGCAGGTGGCCGCGCGCGAGGCCGAGCTGTCCGGCCTGGACGACGGCTGGCGCGAGGACGAGCAGCGGCTGAAGGCGCTCCAGGGCGAGGTCGCGCGCCTCAATGCCCGCCAGGAGGAGCTCACCCGGCGCCTCGAGCAGGAGCAGGCCGGGCTCCTCGAGGTGGCGAGCCGCCTGGCCAACCACGAGAACAACCTCCACAACCTCGCCCGCCAGCGTGCCGACCTGGAGGCGCGCGCCGCGCGGCTCCAGGGGGAGATGGAGGCACTGCGCCGCGACGAGGCGACGCTCGAGAAGGCCCGCGCCGAGGTAGCCGCGCGGGTGGACGCCACGCGCCAGCTCTCGCTCGAGCTGGACGCGAGGAGGGGCCAGGAGGAGGAGACGCTGGCCCGCACCCGGCAGGCCTTCGCGGAGAACGAGCTGACCGTCATCAGCCTGCGCGAGGAGCTCTCCGACAAGCGCAGCCGCCTCGCGTCGCTCGAGGAGCTCCAGCGCCACTACGAGGGCTTCGACCGCGGCGTGCGCGCCGTGATGCTCCAGGCCGGCGGGGAGCCCCGCGCGCGGGGCATCTTCGGCCTGGTGGCGGACGTGCTCACCGTCACGCCGCGCTTCGAGCGTGCCGTGGAGGGTGCGCTCGGCGAGCGCCTCCAGCACGTGCTCGTGGAGAGCCGCCGGGTGGGCCTGGAGCTCGTGGACTACCTGCGGTCCATGGGGGAGGGTCGCTCCACCTTCCTCCCGGTGGATGGCCTCCCGGTGGATGGCCTCCCGGTGGATGGCCTCCCGGTGGAGAGCGCTCCGGTGGACGGAGGGGTGTCGGGTGACGCGCTGCCTG
>JAKEEX010000770.1 GCA_022616315.1 Myxococcaceae bacterium | reverse complement strand
GCGCAGGAAGCATCGCAGCGAGCATCGCTCCCTGGGCCACGGAGAGGCGGTGCGTGGAGACACCGAAGTGTGCCCGTGCAGCGGCCTCGATTCCGTAGATGTCCTCGCCCCACTCCACCACGTTGACGTAGAGGGTGAGGATGCGCTTCTTGGGCAGGGTGTCCTCGAGCCGCCCCGCGAGGATGTACTCCTTCGCCTTGCGCAGGAGGCTGCGGTCGGTGGACAGGTAGAGGTTCTTCGCGAGCTGTTGCGTGAGGGTGGAGGCACCGCGCCCGAGCTCGCCGCGCTCCCACGCCTCCTCGAGCGCATCCTCCACTTCCACCCAGTCCACGCCGTCGTGCTGGAAGAAGCGGGAGTCCTCGGAGAGGAGGATGGCAGCCACGACGTGAAGAGGCACCTCGTTGAGGGGCACCCATGCTTGACGCTGGCGTGCTTTCCGCCCGGCCTCGCGAGCCTCCTCCGCGCGCTGCTCCATGAGCGCAGTGGTGCGTGGATTCTCCTTCAGCAACGGCCGCACGTCCGGGAGCCGCACGTACTCCACCGTCGCCCACACCACGAGCAGGAGCCAGGGCACCAGCAGCCAGCGTCCCCACCGACGCAGCGCAGCCGGGGTGAGTCGAATGCGTCGCAGCGTCTGCGTCTTCGTGGGTCCGCGGGAGGACATCACCTGGGATGTGCCCCAGTCCGCGCTCGGCTGTCCAGCGTGAGCCCGGGCAGGCATGCAGGCGAGCCCAGGCCCTCCACCTCGCAGATGATGCGTGACTGTTTCACGGTGGGAGCCGTGGAGCAGCGCTGCCGGAGTCGCGTCCTGATTCATCCGTTTCGCGGTTCCCCCTTGCCGTTCGGGGACGCAGGCCCTGTGGGCCGGAGGTCGAGCACGCACTGCGCAGGTGGAGTGGGGACGCGTATTTCGCGCTGTGTGCTCACAGGGGCGTGCTTGCTCTGGGGGGACGGGGGGCTGGACGGGCTGTGACGCGGAGGCTCGGTACGGCCCGGGGACACGCACGGCCCTCGGCTGCTCCTGTCGTGACACGGGCTGAAGCCAGCGTGCACACGGGAGGTGGCAGCGCGGCCTCCACCACCCTGGGCTGGACGGGCTCAAGCGAGGGAAGCGGAAGGACGTCTGCGCGAGGCCTGCCTCGGGGGGTGGGGCTCAGGAGACTGAAACCTCGGACCCACTCTGACGCCCCCTCCAAGGCCCCTCTCTTGCGCGTTTTCCACGGCAGAATTCGCAGTGCCTTTCTGGGAATCCAGTGCTCGGAGGTGCCGCTTCCGCGAGGGTCCGAGGGTTCGGTTTCCTGCGCGCGGATGGGGGACAGCCGACAGGGGGCTGGGCTTGAACGACTGTTCATTCACCCGGGACACCCCTGGCACCCCCGCCTGGGGGGAGTGGCTCGACTGGTAAGACCGTCTGGCCACTTCGGCGACCTCCCCCAGGCCCCCGGAGGCTCG